>JAHIRL010000019.1 GCA_018818755.1 Patescibacteria group bacterium | reverse complement strand
CACAATAATAGATCAAGTCCAGCAGGGTTGCAAACTTTCTTCTGTATCGCTTTTGGGCAAAAATTGTCGCTTTCTTTCTGGAAATTTAGAAGTTTTGCCTTCGGCAAAATGCAAAAAATTGGCTATAAACCACAGTGGTAAAATAAACAGTATACCATTGTGGTTTATTCCGCGCTTCGCGCGGCGAACTTCCATATCATCGGCCAAAAAGCCGCCGTGGAATTGGGTTTTCCGTGGGCGCAGACCGCAAAAATTTCGCAATATTCCGTTTGGAGCTGCACATATGACGAAGTTCGGACTTATTTCAAGGAATCTGTAGGCTAGCCTACAGAGAAAATTTGACCTAAAAGCAGGCGCGCGGTGCCCGCCTCCACCGCGCGCCTGAGGAAGTGTGGTTGAATGCGCGCCGCCCGCCCCCGCCTCGGGCGGCGCGACTAAAAAGGCCGGAAGAAAAAGAGCCGAAAAAGTGGGGCGTGTTGGATTTCTGATAGCTCAAACAACAATTTTTATCTATAATCAAGTCTGAATTGCTTACTAAGAATCACATGGGAACAAAACAAAATGAAGCACAAACACGTAAACAAATTATTGATAAGCGCCTACTAAAGGCTGGCTGGGATGTTAAGAATCTCACTCAAGTCACCTCCGAATTAGATATTTGGGTTGGTTTACCTGAAGGTGTGAAAGAACCGAAAAATGAATATCAAGGCTTTCAATTTGCCGATTATGCCTTACTTGGAGAGGACGGCTATCCTTTAGCAGTAGTCGAAGCAAAAAAGACTTCAAAAGATGCACGAATCGGCCAAGAGCAGGCCAGACAGTACGCCGAAAACATACAAAAAAACAATCCAGGCAGAGATATGCCGTTTGTTTTCTATACTAACGGAAACGATATTTACTTTTGGGATACTGAAAAATATCCACCGAGGAAAATTCATGGTTTCCCTACAAGAAAAGATTTAGAACGAATGCTGTTTTTGAGAAAGAACGAGAAACCTCTTTCCCAAGAGCTAATCAATAGAGATATTTCAGGAAGACCATATCAGATTGAAGCAATCCGCAGTGTTTTTGAAAGTATTGAGAAACAAAAACGGAAATTTCTACTCGTAATGGCGACCGGAACAGGGAAAACAAGGACGTGTGTTTCAATGCTAGATGTGCTTATGAGAACAAACCGAGTGCAAAGGGTCCTTTTCCTTGTTGATAGAATTGCCCTACGTAATCAGGCCTTGGATGCCTTCAAAGAATTTTTACCAAATGCACCAGTTTGGCCAAAAATAGGAGAAAAAGAGATTGCAACAGATCGCAGAGTTTATGCAACAACCTATCCGACAATGCTAAACATTATTCAAGATAAAGATTGCCCATTGAGTCCTCATTTTTTCGACATGATCGTGGCTGACGAAAGTCATCGATCAATTTACAATGTCTATAAGAATATTTTTGATTACTTTGATGCAATTCAACTTGGTTTAACTGCAACTCCGAAAGACGCAATCGAGCATAACACCTTTAATCTATTTGAATGTGACGATGGAATGCCAACATACGCTTACACTTACGAACAAGCTGTAAACAACAAGCCCCCATTTTTATCAGATTTTGAAGTATTAAGAATTCGAACCAAATTTCAAAAAGAAGGGATCCGTAAAGGAAACATTTCACTCAAGGAACAACAATCACTACTTGCGGACGGAAAAGAACCCGAAGAAATTAATTTTGAAGGCACAGACCTTGAAAAGAAAGTTACAAATAAAGGAACAAACGCACTAATAGTTCAGGAATTCATGGAGGAGTGCATAAAAGATGAAAGCGGTACATTGCCTGGAAAAACAATTTTCTTTGCTATGACAATGAAACATGCCCGCAGACTACAAGATGTATTCGACAACCTTTTCCCTGAGCACAAAGGCAATCTTTCAAAAGTTATTGTGTCAGACGATCCGCGAGTTTATGGCAAAGGTGGTTTACTAGACCAATTCACAAACAAAGATATGCCACGAGTAGCAATCAGCGTAGACATGCTTGATACTGGAATTGATGTGCGTGAACTTGTAAATCTAGTTTTTGCAAAACCAGTTTTCTCTTATACAAAGTTTTGGCAGATGATCGGGCGCGGAACGCGCTTACTTGAGCCAACAAAAATGAAGCCGTGGTGCAAAGAAAAGGACAAATTTTTGATTATGGATTGTTGGAATAATTTTGAGTATTTCCAAATGAATCCGCAAGGAAAGGTAGATAAACCTTCAAAACCTATCACGGTTAGACTTTTTGAAACCAAACTGGAAAAACTTGAATTGGCTCGAACGAAAGAAGAGAAGGAAATCGTTGAAGCAACCATTAAAAAACTCCAAGATGACATTGCAAAACTACCTGAAAATAATGTGGTGATTTTAGAAGCCAAAAATAAGCTTGATAAACTCACAGACACTTTCTGGCAAAAACTGAACGACGAAAAAAAGGAGTATTTGTGGCAAGAAATTGCGCCACTTATGAGAACTCGGACAGGTGAAGACTATAAAGCCATGAGTTTTGAAATCAAGGTGCTTCAATATTCAATTGCAAAACTGCAGGATGATGAGAAAAACGAGAAGAGAGCCTCCACGATTGAGGCCGCAATAATTGAGTTGGTTGAAGATTTGCCACTTTCCGTAAATATCGTTGCTGCACAATTACAACTTATTGGAGAAATCACAAATGAAAACTATTTGCAAAAAGCGGATGAGAAAGACCTGGAAGTAATAATTACAAATATTGCTCCATTAATGAAATATCGTGAGGAAGGTATCAGGCCAGATCAAGACTCCTTCAATCTTCGCGATTTGACCGTTGAAAAGGAATATATTGAATTTGGGCCGGCCAATGAAAGAGTCACAATTCATAAATACAAAGAAAAAGTTGAGGCATTAGTTAAAAAACTGGAAGAAGAAAACGAAATATTACAAAAAATTAAACAAGGCGAAAGCCTAGGCGAAGAAGAAGTTGAAGAATTAGCCGATACTTTGGCTGCTTATGATCCATACCCGACAGAAGAAAATCTGCAAAAAGCATATGATGCAAGACAAGTACATTTTCTGGATCTTATACGCTACATCATGGGAATTGGTGGTTTATTAACATTCAGCGACAAGGTTTCCGAGGCGTTTGCGGAATTTATTGCCGAACACAACACCCTTACCGTTAAACAAATCCAATTTTTGCATACATTACAAACCTTCATTGTTGAGAATGGAGAGCTTACTAAAAAAGACCTTGTTCGTGAGCCATTTACAAAGCTACACGCACGCGGATTTTTGGGCTTATTCAACAAACAAATGCAGCAAGAAATCTTAAAATTTACTGACAAAATACTTCAACATGCTTAACACAAAACTAAAATCATCAATCGATCATCTCTGGGATAGATTTTGGAGTGGCGGAATTTCCAACCCACTCACCGCCATCGAACAAATCTCATATATGCTTTTTATGAAGCGAATTGATGAGCTTGATCTCAAAAAACAACAAGACGCTGAATTTACCGGAGAAAAATTTGAATCTTTCTTCAATCACGAAAATCAGGATTGTCGGTGGAGTCATTTTCGTCACATGGAAGGAGGAGAAATGCTCACTCACATGCAGGCAAAAGTTTTTCCATTCTTAAAAAGTCTTGATGGAGAAAAAAGTCCTTTCGCCAAACACATGAGTAATGCAGTTTTCATTATTTCAAAGCCTTCTCTTTTAGTTGAAGCTGTGACAATTATTGATGAAATTTTCGAGGAAATCTCGAAGCAGGAGGAAGACGGCCAAGGCTTTCAGGATACGCAAGGAGATCTATACGAATATTTGCTTTCAGAAATGTCCAGCGCGGGCAAACTAGGCCAGTTTCGCACACCTCGCCATATCATCCAGCTCATTTGCGAACTGGTAAATCCAAAACTTGGTGATAGCATTTGTGATCCGGCTTGTGGAACAGGAGGATTTTTGCTCGGAGCCTATCACCACATTCTTACTCAGCACACAGGCAAGGAACACCAAAAAACCGATGAAAACGGACTGACACGCGGTATTGTGGGAGATAACCTCACTGATGAGAGACAATGGGCTCAACTCAAAGACAAGACCTTTTATGGCTACGACATTGACGAAAGCATGGTGCGAATCGGGCTTATGAACCTGATGATGCACGGTATTGCACACCCAAATATTGAACAGAAAGATACCCTTTCCAAAAAATACGATCAGGATAATTACTTTGATGTCATTATTGCCAACCCTCCATTTACGGGAAGTATTGATAAAGGTGATATATCCCAATCTCTTTCACTTCCAACCACAAAAACAGAGCTGCTCTTTGTGAACCGAATCATTAAATCTCTCAAGATTGGAGGGAGGGCAGGTGTGATTGTTCCCGATGGAGTTTTATTTGGCTCAAGCAACGCTCACAAAATGGCTAGAAAGATGCTGATTGAAGATTGTGAACTGCAAGGTATTGTTTCCATGCCAAGCGGAGTCTTTAAGCCTTACGCGGGAGTGAGCACAGCTATTTTGATATTTGTAAAAGGCGGAGAAACTGAAAAAGTCTGGTTTTATGATATGCAAGCGGATGGTTATAGCTTTGATGACAAGCGTAGCAAGATAAAAGAGAACGATTTGCCAGATATTGTAGCAAAGTGGAAAGAGCGAAAAGCGGATCATGAAAACAAGCGTGGGGATAAAAGCTTTTTTGTAGACCGAAAAGAAATCGAGGATAATGATTTTGATTTGAGCATTAACCGCTACAGAGAAGTGGCTTATGAGGAAGTTGAATACGAAGATCCAAAGGTGATTTTGAGGAAGGTTGAGGAGTTAGAGGGTGAGATTATCGAGGGGATTAAGGAATTAAAAAATGTTTGATTATGTGGAAGACTTACAAATTACAGGATCTAATTCTAAAGACGAGAAAAGTTCGCGGAATTCAGACAAAGGAGTATCAAAATGCCGGTGAATATCCAATTATAGACCAGGGTAGCAAATTTATTGCAGGATATTCTAACGATGAAACTTCTCATTATAAAGATGATCTCCCCGTTGTTATCTTTGGTGATCACACTTTGGCAGTCAAATATATAGATTTCGAATTTTGT
>JAHIRL010000157.1 GCA_018818755.1 Patescibacteria group bacterium | reverse complement strand
GAAAGGCCGCTTTTTTATCAGTATGGTTTGGATAACCCGCCGGTTTACATCAGCGAACAAAAGCAGATAACAATTCAAGAAAACACGGCTGTAATTGAGGCCGCAGAAATGGTGGGGCCGGCAATGGTTGCCTTGAGAACCCAGACAAAAGCAGGGATTTTTCTGGAGGGTTCAGGTTTGATTATTACTTCCGACGGTTTGATGGTTACTTTGGCGGAGCTTGTGCCGCAGGATTCTGTCTCTGTTTTTTTCGTTGAGGGCGGAAAAGAGAAATTCCAGATTCTGAAAAGGGACTGGAAAAACAATCTGGCCCTGGTGAAAATTGAAAAATCAAACCTGAAAACCGTAAGTTTCGCGAATCAGGGGGAGTTGAAGCTGGGCGAAAGGGTCTTTCTGGTGGGAATGGTTTTTGATGGGCAGGAGCCCGATAAAATAGTTAACGAGGGCATAGTCAGATTTTTTGACGAAGAGCTGATTCAGACAAACATAGTTGAAAAACACACTTTGGCCGGCAGCTCTCTTTTTAATGTCAAAGGGGAACTTTTGGGGCTGAACACCGTTGATTCTGAAAAGATAATTACAGCTATCCCTGTCTCTAAAATTAAGGAATTCGCCGGGCTTTAATTATGTCGTCACCCTTGGCTATTATTTGCTGGTTCTTTCTTTTGTCTTTCGTCGTCTGGTATTTTGCGATTTGAAGCCTGCTTGCTTTTCCTTCTTAAAGTGCTAATCTGTGGAAAAGCTCTTTTTGTTCGTAGAAATAAATAATAGGAGAAGGGCAATGGAGAAAGATGAGTTGGTCGCATCGGTGAGAAGTTGTTTGTTGGGAGAATATGGAAGATTGACTGGAATTTTTGAATGTAAAAAGCAGGAAAGGATGAGCTCATCCGGTTTTATAAAATTGCTTCCTGTTCCCTTGTCGATGTTTTTTTCTGCGAGGATAAATCAGATTGACAATGAAATAGATGTCTTGGGGCAAAAGATCCAAGAATGCATTCGGGCCCAACTAGCTTTAGACAGGGGAGAATATAATCCGGCGATTTGTTTTTTGGACAAGATGATATTGGCTTTCAAAAGCTGGCTTCCGCCCACGGTATTCTTCCCCTGGCAAAGCGTTCCCGGTATAATGCAGCATTATCTTCTTATCCAAGCTCTCCTTGATGAGTTAATAAGCCTCAGGATGAACCTCATTCTGTTGGAGGCGACAAAGGAAAGGTCCGCTACGTCGTAGCGGGCCCTTTTTATTAGCTATTTTTACAAAGAATACTTTGAAGCCGTTCCCTTATATTGTTAAGTTTTCTTTACTTATCAACTTGACAAGATTACTTTACATAGAGTATTATGGCAGTACAGACATATGGCTAAAAACCTATATAAAAAAATCAAATTACTCCGTGAGCAGAATAAGTTTTCTCAGGAATATCTGGCAAAGAAACTCGAACTTTCCCGTCCCACTTACATACAAATTGAGAAAGGCGAACGCGAATTAACAGTGACCGAAGCAGAGAAACTTGCCAGTATTTTTGGTTTGTCAACGGAGGATTTCTTTAGGGAAAATACTCCAGATCAATATGATATATTGCTTGAAAGGGACGTGCTAGAAAAAGAAAATAAAAATGATATTCGGATCGTTATGCCGCGTGCAAATGTAAAAAAGTTCAGAGAAGTTCTTCTGTATATGTTGAGTAAAATAGGAGCCAAGCCTAATGTTGGTGAAACTGCGCTTTATAAGCTTCTGTATTTTATTGATTTTGACTTTTACGAAAAGTTTGAAGCCCAGCTCACAGGAGCACAATATATTAAAAATCACTACGGCCCTACTCCTGTTGAGTTTAAGAAGGTTATTGAAGATATGGAGCAAAAAGGAGAGGTTGAGCGCGTTCGAAGTAAATATTTTCAATATGATCAAAAAAAATATCTACCTCGACGGGAGCCAGATTTACGTAATTTGTCGGCGCGAGAAATTAAGCATATTGATGAGGTTTTGGCGCGACTTTCCGATAAAAATGCGAATGAGCTTACTAGTTACTCGCATAGTGATGTTCCATGGAAAGTCCACAAGCAGGGAGAAATCATCAGCTATGAGAGTGTATTCTACCGCGATCCAGAACACTCCATAAGGAACTATGACGATGAACTTTAATGAAGTTGACGGATTTTCCAAAGATTTTAAGCGATTATCTAGGAAATACAGGTCTCTCCCTGATGACCTGATTGAGTTTAAGAAAATTATTTCAGAATTTCCCCTTGGTAGCGGAAAACATTTTGCGATTTTGCATAATTACGAGCATGTAAAAATTTTAAAGGCGCGCCTCTTTTGTCGGTATTTGAAAGGCTCGTCTCTGCGTATTATCTATGCTTATAGAGGAACTATGGCAACGATTGATTTCATTCAATTATATTTTAAAGGAGAACAAGAGAACGAAGATAAAAATCGAATACATGAATTTTTATCTTCAATAAAATAATATTAATTAGCATTGAGATAATTCATAATAGGTTAAAGAAGGGCTTTTGAGATCATATGGGTTTTCCACTTGTAGAAGATTTTGAAAATTTGGTATGATTAAAAAATATGCTTAACAAAATT
>JAHIRL010000156.1 GCA_018818755.1 Patescibacteria group bacterium | reverse complement strand
CAAACACAACCAACAGAATAAACTCTATTCCTCCAACCTCGGAAACAAAAGCTCCCCCTTTTCAACCTGCCCACCTGTTTTAAGGCCACCCCATTCCTGTTCAAACTCCCCTTCAACATCCAATCGCCCCAAAATCTTTTCACTCACTTTCGGCACAATCGGCTTCAACATATAAGCCGCAAACCTCAATAATTCCAGCAGATTATAAAGAACTACCTCAATCTCCGAATCATCTTCCTTCGCCATCACCCAGGGTTTTTTATCATCGATATATTTATTCCCAAAATTTATAAGCTCAACCACAGTTTCAAGCGCCACTTTCAAATTAAACTTCATCACTCCCGCATGATATTTCCCCAATAACTCCTCAACCTTCCTCCCAAATTCTCCCTGCTCAGTCACACTTGGAACCTTCCCACCCAAATATCGATCCGTCATCATCACTACCCGATTCACCAGATTTCCCAAACCATTCGCCAATTCACTATTATAAACATCCACAAAACGAGAATGACTAAAATCCCCATCATCTGTTGTCGGAATTTCCCGCATTAAAAAATATCGCAAAGCATCCGCTCCATACTTTTCTACATATTCAAGCGGATCAACCACATTTCCCAAGCTCTTGCTCATCTTCTGTCCCTCGCTGGTCACAAATCCATGCACATAAACAGCCTCGGGCAACTTCTCCCCCGCACTCAAAAGCATCCCAATCCAAATCCCCGCGTGAAATCGCAAAATATCCTTACCAATCAAATGTACATCACAAGGCCAATATTTTTTGTATTTCTCGCCCTCGCCTTCAAAATCCAAAGCCGTAATATAATTGGTCAAGGCATCACCCCAGACATACATCACCTGCGTTTGATCATTCGGGACATCAATTCCCCAGGGCAATTGATCCTTTGGCCGCGAAAAACTCACATCATACAAGCCACCCTCCCCGATAATATTTAGCATTTCATTTTTACGACTCTCCGGCACAATTTTAAGCTTATCGGTTTTAATCAGCTCTTTTATTTGATCTGAATATTTTGATAATTTGAAAAAATAGTTTTCCTCTTCAAGCTCCTGAGGCTCTTTCTGATGAGTCGCGCACTTTCCGTCCAGCAAATCCTTCTCCGGAATAAAAGACTCACAACCCTTACAATAAAGCCCCTTATAGGAACCTTTATAAATATCGCCATTTTCAAACAACTTCATCCAGAATTTCTGCGCTCCTTTTTTGTGACGATCCGAAGTAGTTCGAACAAAATCATCATTTGTAAGATTAAGAACCTCCCGCAATGCCTTAAATTTTTCCGCGTTCAAATCGGCAAACTCCTGAGTTTCCATCCCCACCTCCTTCGCCGTATCGTAGAGCTTCACACCGTGCTCATCCACACCCGTCAAAAAATAAGTGTCATCGGAGATCATCCGATGATACCTCGCCAACACATCCGCCTGCACCGCTTCCAGCGCAAACCCGATATGCGGCGCCGCATTCACATAAGGAATCGCCGTTGTAATATAAAATTTACTCATGCGCCAACTTTAGCTTAAAAATAGGAGCTTATTCAAGACAAAAATGCTATAATCCCTCCATGCACAAAGAAATCCAAAAACTACTTAAAGACTCCCGCGGCAGCCATGACCTCGACCACACCATGCGGGTGCACGCTCTTTGCCTGCACATCGGCAAAATCGAAAAAGCCAATATGAAAATCCTTGAAGCAGCCGCCCTTTTGCATGATATCGCCAGACCACAAGAGGACAAAGAAAAAGGTCGTGTTTGCCACGCGGAACTCGGCGCAAAAATGGCCGCAAAAATTCTACAAAAAAACAATTACAATCCTGACGAAATCGACCAAATCTCCCACTGCATCGCCACCCATCGCTTCCGGGGAAAACTAAAACCGGAAAGTTTGGAAGCCCGCATCTTGTTTGATGCTGACAAACTGGACTCAATAGGAGCGGTCGGCATTGGTCGCACTTTCCTTTTTGCCGGAGAAATTGGCGCCAAACTCCACAACAAAGGCATAGACATTGCCAAAACCAAGCCCTACACTAAAGAAGACACCGCCTATCGTGAATTCATGATAAAACTCCGCCACATCTCATCACGAATGCTCACCCGCGAAGGCAAGCGTCTGGCAAAAAACCGCCACAAATTTATGGTCGACTTCTTCAAGCGCTTGGATCACGAAATCAGTGGCGAGCTCTAAGCTGACCGCAAGCTCCTTCGATATCATGCCCCATCCTAAACCTCTGAGTCACCGTAATCCCCTCAGACTCCAAAGCCTTTCGAAAATCAGAAACCCGCTTACTCTCAGGCCGTAAATAATTTCCTCCGGTAGAATTATAAACAATCAAATTCACCATAAACAAATGCCGTAATTTTGATTTTAGCAATTTCCCCAACTCCTTCGCTTGAGCCATATTATCATTCACCCCTTTCAACAAAACATACTCAATCATCACCTTTCTGCCGGTTTTTTCAATATACTCCCGCACCGCATCAAGCACATCGCCCATCGAAAACCGTTTATTTACAGGCATAAATTTATCCCGCAACTCACTATTTGAAGCATGCAGAGAAATTGCCAGATTCATCTGCATTTTTTCATCAGCAAATTTTTTGATTCCCGGAACAATTCCACAGGTCGACACCGAAATTTTTCGAGCCGCAATCCCCAAATCCTCATTAAAAACCTTCGCCGCAAAAATCACATTCTCATAATTCAAAAACGGCTCTCCCATCCCCATAAACACCACATGTGAAACCTGCTTCCCCTTTCGCAAAAACAGCAAAACCTGCTCCACAATTTCATCAACCGACAAATTCCGCTTAAACCCCATCTTCCCCGTCGCGCAAAAATCACAACCCATCCCACACCCCACCTGACAGGACACACAAACCGTCTCCTTCATCAATACCGTTTCAATTTTCTCTCCATCGTCAAGATCAACAAGAGCCTTCACTGTCTGTCCGTCACCGGACTCAAAAAACTCCGCCTCTATCTCCAAAGGACATTTTTCCTCAAGAGCTTTCCGCAACCCCGCCGGCAAATTTTTCGCCTCGCCCCAATCCGAAATAAACTGCTTAAACACAGCCTCTTTCGCCTGTTTAACTCTATAAGCCGGTTCACCCTTTAAAACCCCTTCAACATTTTCAAGAAAAACCATACAAAAATAAAAATTATTTTCTTAGTTACAGCACTTAGAAATACTCTCCCTCACCTCGGTAATCCCATCATTCAAACACCACTTTTCACTTTTTGATTCAGAATCAAGAATATCACTCAACCTCATCGCCTGTTTCCCCACTGTTCCGGGCTTCTGCAAACTTGAACGCCTAATATTAAAAAGAGGAATTTTTTTACCTGAAGATACATCAACCCAGGAAGAAATCTCTGCAACACCCCTATTCCACAAATCAACAACAGATTTCTCAACCTGATCCCATGACAAATCCGCACAAGCTACAACCAAATCAAGATTCATCGGCCCTTTTTCAAGAAGAAGATTCTCAACCTTAACATTACAATCTCCCTCAAACTCCTTACCATTTTTTAAATCATTTTTTTCCATAAACAAATTTTAACACCCACTCCCCGCCCCTACAAGGAAATTTAACAACAAGATAAAAATATTGCAATTCCCCCAAAAAAATATTAGTTTGAAATCAATTTAATCTTAAAAACATGGCAGAAGAAAATCCCGGAGAAACAATTCCCGAAGAAGAAAGCCCCGTACAAGAACTGGAAACAAGAACACTGGATGCAATCAGGAATCTCGATATTCCCAAAGAAATAAAAATAACCGTTAGAGGTGCGCTAAGAACAGTTTTCGACACATTCAACGAAGAAGAGGAACTTAAAAGAAAGCAGGAGGAAATAGAAAGTCTAAAAAGTGAAATAAACACAACATTATCAGCTGAAGATGGATATCACAATATTAGCGCCTATGAGAAGACCTTTGACCTAGTTAAAAACTACGAATCTTCAGCAAAAAACCTCTCAACACTATCATCTCTCTCAGATGCTTTAGATCGCCATTATAAGTACTGTTACAAGTACCGAGATGAAGCTGAAAAAGTCATCAGAGAACACCTGGAAGCAAACCCCTCAGACAAAGAAGCAAAAAGAGTTCTAGCACTACACTTATCCAACATAATTAAAAATGGAGCCCCTTTTAACTCAAAAACACTCAAAGAAGAAATCGACGCTATCCTGGAAGAAACCGATAAAGAAACTCCGGATCAAACAAATCTGCTTATTCTGACAAATTTGGGCAAATTTGATGAAGCGATGGAAATAATTGAACAAGAAAAACAAAAAAAAGGAGAAGAAAAGTCAATTCAAGAGCTCCTCTTACTCCTAATAGAAAAGCTCATTCAAATTATAAAAGATTTAGAAACCGTAAAAAATATTGCGGATCCCCAAAAAAAGCAAAATACCCTAAGAATGATCAAAGGATTGAGCCTCAGACAACCAACAGACGCAAATGATCACAACGACCTAAAAGAAACAATCATCAGAGAAAACAAAAAATTCCCAAGAAAAGCACCAAAAATATCAGATCTGGTTGACCTAAAATCGATTAAATCAATTAACAGAAGTCTACTCTACATAACAAGATCTCTCACCTTTAAGGATCCGATGATCAGAATGAACGCAGACGAAATGATTCAAGACATTGAAAGAATGATAAAAGCAATTTAGCCCCTACCCCTCATAATCTTCAAAATAAAACTTATCCTTCCCATAAGTGCTGTAAATCGAGAAGTTGAAAACCGGCATATAGCTGTCACGCTTGATGCTCAGTTTTAAAGACTGTTTCTTGTCACCAAAATAACCTGTCGAAATTATATCGCTGTATTCCCGCACAACTTCATCATCATAGGTTTCCACCCGGAAATATAAGCGAGAAAGCTCCCTCTTGGCATACTCCCCTCTGATTTTTTCCTGACCATCCTCCCCCACCTCAACAGTATCCTTCAACATTGCCGGATTCATCATATTGGTCAAACTCAAATAATTTAAACCGGTAGCCCCGGCAACCCCCTCCTGATGCTCCCTCATAAAATCCGCAATAGGATAACAAGAAGCAATACTCGCCAATTCACCGCTTTCATAAACATAATAATCCCGAGCCTCCCGATTATTGCAAAGATTCTCATCCGAAGACCTGGCTGCATCCACCCTCAAACATTTAATTTTATCCCCATTACATTGCTTTGTCCCAAACCAGGATGGACTCTTGGCGTAAGTTGACCCCACCTCATTTTTAAAAGTAAGTGCCGCAGTAAAATCACTTATAGATTCAGTCACATAGCCCTCCTCAGTATCCTTCATTCCAAAAAGCTTCCATCTCAAAATATCCCAACCACTCATATTCTCAATCCGCAAATCCGTAGAAGGATCAAAAGCCAAAAAATACTCCACCGTAAAATCCTTCACACTATCCACCTCACCATCTTCATCAAGCGTAAAAAGAGGTAGCGTCAAAGTTTCATTAAGTTCAAGCACACCATAGAAAGCCTCAGCTGGAGCGGCGGCCACATCAAACTCATCCGCATCAAAACAAGGATAACTATCACATTTATTTTTCACTTCATAATCATAAGTAAGCCCATCACTCAAAACAAAAGCCTCCCCATTTGAACCATTCTCCCAACCCGGCAGCTCATTATCCAAATAATAAAGAGCCTCCTCCACCCCACTCTCAGCGGCATAATAAGCTTTTCCAGCCT
>JAHIRL010000155.1 GCA_018818755.1 Patescibacteria group bacterium | reverse complement strand
TTTTGCACCTGTTGAGTGAATTTTTTATACAGGCGCACACTACACAATATTTGCAATTATTTCAATAGGTTAATTTGTAAATTGGCAAAAATTTACTGTAATTATTTCACGGATTCAGGCTATGGTTTCATAGAATGTGGTCGGTTCAGAAAGGTAGGAAAGAAAAATGGCCAGGAATTCGATACGGTATGGATGCAAAAAATGCTCTAACAACCGCATTAAGGCCGACGCCGGGAAGCTCGGCGGCGCTACGCGGGAAGGTCATTGGCGGCGCGGCTTATGCGGAGCGATATGCCTAAAATAATATCATCCAACGACAGGATGTGACAACTTGCAAAGTGTATCACTTAGTGCTATAGTTAATATATGAAAAACTTAATGACAAAACATTTTGCGAAGTGGACTGCAAAGCAAAATATTTCGAAAAATGAATTATATAAAGCATTGGAGGAAGTCCACTCTGGGAATTTCGAAGCAAGTTTGGGCGGCCATATTTATAAAAAGCGAATTCGTTTTAAAGGCAAAGGGAAAAGCGGCAGTGGCAGAACTATTGTCTGCTACCAAAAAGGCGATAAGGCAATTTTTGTTAATGGATTCGCAAAAAATGAAAAATCAAATTTATCAAATAAAGAGCTTATAGCTTTAAAAGAGTTTGCAAAAATCCTACTCGGACTGTCTGAAGAACAAATTCAAATAGCCTTGCGGGCAGGAGATTTTACAGAGGTGAAACCATGAGAAAATCAATCGCAGAATCAATAACAAGCACCATTAAAGATCTAAATAAAAGTGGAGTGGTTGACGAAATCACCATGAGAAACATTGAAAATCTATGTATTCCAGATGTCCACGAATATACCCCAGAACAAATCATTACTATCAGAAAAAAATTTCGGCTTAGTCAGGCTGCGTTAGCTTCAATATTCAACATAAGTCCCTCTACTGTCCAAAAATGGGAGCAAGGCAATAAAAAACCCACAGGAGCCTCACAGAAATTATTAGACATCATTGAAAGGAAGGGGCTTCAAGCGCTCGTCTAAATACGAACAACTGGCATATCAAGTCACTTCAGCGGACGGGAAGAAGCGCGGCGGCCCTGCGGGGCAAGCTTTTACGTGGAGGTTAGATTAGCGTGGAGTTAGATTGGGGTCGGGCCACGATAACCATTTGATATAATGATAAAATGCTGAATTGACGGTTGTGTAAGTAGTTGAAATTGTTGGAATCAACTTTCTGTTTTGGGGCCAAAAAGGCCAATATAGGAAAACTCTATGGCGAGAGCCAAAAGACATTACCTGCATGGGCACGTTTGGCACATCACCCACCGGTGCCATAAAAGAGAATTTTTACTCAAGTTTTCCAAGGACCGGAAGCGATGGCTCCACTGGTTATACCAGGCAAAAAAGCGTTATGGATTGAAAATTCTGAATTACATAGTCACCTCTAATCACATTCACTTACTCGTGGCAGGAGATGGCAATCGAGATGTCATCCCGAAATCCATGCAGCTTATAGCAAGTCGCACCGGCCAGGAATACAATCAAAGAAAAGGTCGCAACGGAGCCTTCTGGGAAGACCGTTATCATGCAACGGCAATTGAGAGTGATGAACATTTTTTTCGTTGCTGCGCGTATATAGATTTAAACATGGTGCGGGCCGGCGTCGTGAGCCATCCATCCCAGTGGCCTTTTTGTGGGTATAATGAAATCCAGACTCCCCGGAGAAAGAATGTTCTGATAGATTACGACAAATTCATAGAATTGAGTGGAATCGATAATTACGATCAAGCAAAACGGGATCATCAAGGTTGGGTTGAGGAATATCTCGGCCGGGGAAATGATCATGATGACAAATGGACAAGAAGCATTGCGGTCGGCAGTAAAGAGTTTATTGATACTGTAAAGACCAAATTGGGAGTTTTGGCTAAAGGGAGAGATGCGAAAGAAACAGGAGCAGGCTATCAGCTCCGGGAGCCTGTTCCTTTCTATCTGCATCATTTTGGGGACAAAAAGGACGATATAGGGGTTAAAAACACACATTTGTGGGATATTAATCCATAATTATCAATAAGATGGCGTGGCCCGACCCCAAGGCAGGAAGTCAGAAAGAAGGATTACTTCGAGAGGAGGAAATAAAATGAAAACATTAAAATCATATGTTGCCAAACGCAAGTCCAGTGACCCCGCCTTCGCCAAGGGTTATGAATCCGGTTATGAAGACTTTAAAATTGGCGTAATGCTCAAAGTTGCGAGGGAAGAAGCCGGTCTGACACAAGAACAACTCGCAAAAAAGCTCAATACAAAAAAAACAGCCATTTCACGTATTGAGAATCATGCAGAAGATATCAAGTTGTCAACATTGGAGAAATTTGCTCAAGCTCTTGGAAAAAACCTACGCATAGAAGTTGCATAGCATCCTAAAATAATTGAAGAAAAGCGAAGAGGGATAGGAAGGGGGTTTTAATCCCCCTCCCTCCCACACCACCCGGCATGCGGGTCCGCACCGGGCGGTTGCCAAGAGTGTCGGGCCGTAGCCGGACAAGCCAACCCAAAGGAACCATTTTGATTGACCTTGAAAATTTCACTTCCATCACCGCGCCTAAGAACTCTT
>JAHIRL010000154.1 GCA_018818755.1 Patescibacteria group bacterium | reverse complement strand
TGTAATTATGAGGTGACTCGGGCGGCTGCACCGGATTTTATTGTGCGGAAGTTTGAGGGGAAATATTTGAAGGAGAGTGATGCGGGTGCGATTATTGAGCTTGGGAAAAAGATGGATAGCGTACTGATTGGGCCGGGGCTGGGAGAGCACGAGGAGAGTATTTCTACTGTGGTGCGGATTTTGAACGAACTACATATTCCGACTGTGCTGGATGCAAGTGGGATGTTGGCGTTGAAAGAGATTAAAAAATTTCCTTTGCAACAGCCGGTGGTGGTTACTCCTCACAATAACGAATTTCAGCATTTGGTGGATCGGGATGTTTTGGTTAAGGAGGATGATCCAAAATCAGTGATTTTGCTTAGATCTTTGTCGATGGATTTGCACATAAATGTGCTTTTGAAGAGTGCGGTGGATTTTGTGTCTTCGGATGAGGGGCTTGTGGAGAAAAATCTGACCGGAAATGCCGGGATGACCGTTGGGGGAAGTGGAGATGTGCTGGCCGGAGTGGTTGCTTCGTTTATGGCGCAGGGGCTTGAAGGCTTTGATGCGGCGAGGTGTGCGGCTTTTGTTGTGGGGAGGGCTGGAGATTTATTGTTTAAGGAAAAAGGAGTTTGCTATACGGCGAGTGAAATTGCGGAGATGGTGGGGGTGGCGGTGAATAAGTTGTGAATTATGAGTATTGAAAAACCACACTTGACTACTTTTCGCTTTTCTGTCAGAATTGACTGCTGAAATTGTAAACAATTGAAATATGGAACTACCTAAAAATAATGAGAGTGAAAGAACTTATGAAGAATTGTATGCCAATGTCGTTAAGGTTTCGAGAGAGCTAATAATGGATATTATCAATCTGCACTTGCCCACATTTGTGGAGCTGGAACTGCCATCTCTCCGTGATTTTGTAAAAAATCTGAGGGAAGATATTAACGAAGGTGTAAATCCGGACTTAATATTCGAGTTTCGCTGTAAAATCGCAGAACTTGGGATTGAGCTTTAATTAAAATACTTCGCCATTTCTTTGCCTGTGCGTTTGCGGTTTTGCATGATTGTGCGGCGTTTTTGCCAGGCACGGGGGAGGAGGCGCAGGTATTGCAGGTAGCTTTTTGCGAGGTAGGGTTCTTTGAAGAGAATGTAAAAAGGTGTGAGGAGTTTTACGGGGAGAATGTGGAGGAGGTGACGGAGGACGGTTCCCCATTGATCGTTTTTGAATTGCATTAGAAGCTGGTTGCGGAAGGAATTTTCTTTCTGGAAACGGCTGAGGGCTTTGCGGTTTTTGAGAATTTCTAATGGGCTTTGACGCTTGATTACTCCCGTTCCCCTGCCGTGGTAGGCCAAAGCATCAGGAGTATAAAGATGATTCCAACCATAAACCAGCATGCGCCAAGCTAAATCTACATCTTCTTTGTACATAAAAAAATCTTCATCAAAATATTCATCCATCACAGCTGTATCGATCAAAGCCTGCGTTCGATATAAAGGTGCGGCACCGGAGACTCCAAAAATTTCTTCCTCCTTGTTGTATTGTCCCTCATCCACTTCACCCTGCCCAAAATCGATTATTCTGCGGTTTTTAAAAGCTAAAAGACCCACGGAGTCTATCAGGTCGGTTTCTTTGTTGTTTTGAAAATCATATTTCATCATTTTTCCGGTGATTGAAGCCAGATGGGGCGTGCTCTCCATTTTTTTCACTACGGTTGAGAAATAGTCGAGATCGAAAATTATGTCGGGGTTGGCTATCGCTATGTATTTGGCATCACGGTCTATCCCTATTCGGATGCCTTGGTTGGCGGCGCGGGCGTATCCGCGGTTTTCGGCGTTGGCTATTATTGTTACGCGGGAATTGTCGTCGTGGTGCTCGTGCATATAGCCAAGACCCTCTTTGCCTGGCGAGGCATTATCGATAAAAACTATCTCCAAATTCTCATATTTTTGCTGGGCAAGCGAAAACATGCAGGTCTTGAGATATTGGGGGGTGTTGTAGTGGATTAGCACCACAAGCACTTTTGCTTTACTACTCATTGTCTAGGGCTTATATTAAGTGTGCTTATTCTACTGATTTTAGATACTTATGTCTACATACCTTTTCACTTCCGAGTCTGTCACGGAGGGGCATCCCGATAAGATTGCGGATCAAATTAGCGATGCGATTCTGGATGATTTATTAAGGCAGGATCCGGGAAGCCGGGTGGCCTGCGAAACTTTGGTGTCCACCGGAATGGTGATGGTGGCCGGGGAGATTTCAACCAAAGCTTATGCGGATATTCCCAAGATTGTGCGGAATATGATTAAAGAGATTGGTTATACTGATGCTACTTACGGTTTTGACTATAAGGCTTGCAGTGTGCTTACCGCCATTGACGAGCAGAGTCCGGATATTGCGATGGGGGTGGATCCGGGAGGTGCCGGGGATCAGGGGATGATGTTTGGGTTTGCTTGCAAGGAGACGCCGGAATTTATGCCAATGCCGATAATGCTGGCTCATAAGTTGGTGAGGAAGTTGGCGGAAGTGCGGAAAAAGGGTGTGTTGTCTTATTTGCGGCCGGATGGGAAGGCGCAGGTCACTGTGGAATATGATGGTTTTAAACCTTTGCGGGTGGCTGCTGTGGTGGTTTCCACCCAGCATGGACCAGAGGTTAGCCAGGCTAAGATTAAGAAAGATGTGCTTGAGCATGTGGTGGAGCCGGTTTGTGGAAAGTTACTGGATAAGAAAACTGAATATCATATAAATCCGACCGGAAAATTTATTATTGGTGGGCCTCCGGGAGATAGCGGGCTTACCGGCAGGAAGATTATTGTGGATACTTATGGTGGAATGGGTCATCATGGCGGCGGGTGTTTTAGCGGGAAGGATTGTACGAAAGTGGATAGGAGCGGGGCATACATGGCGCGCTATGCGGCCAAAAATTTGGTAGCCGCGGGTTTGGCGGACAGATGCGAATTGCAGATTGCTTATGCTATTGGGGTGAAGGATCCGCTAAGTGTGCGGGTAGACACTTTTGGAACGGGGAAATTGGGGGAAGATCAGTTGGTGAAGATTGTGAGGAAACATTTTGATTTTAGTCCTGCGGGAATAATTAAAAAGTTGGATTTGAGGAAGCCGGGATTTGTGAAGACTGCGGCCTATGGGCATTTTGGCAGGAAGGAGTTTAGCTGGGAGAAGACGGATATGGCAAAGAAGCTGAAGGCCTATTTAAAGTAGGGCTTCTTGTCTGCATTTGCGGTATTGATAATCGGCAAATTGCATTTTTTCAGTGATGCCGTTGTGAGCAAATTCGTGGTGGAGGCGGCAAAGTGGTTTTAGGTTGCTGTGATTTGGGTTTTGCGAAAACCTGGTGGGGTGGTGGATAACATCGGCGGGACGGTGGCAGCCGGGGTGGGAGCAATGATCGGAGGGTCTTTGGTCAACGGGGATATATCTGGAAACTTTCCCCGGGATTTCCTTCTGTTTCTTGGCTTTCCTTTGAGGTTCTTGCATTTTTTGCAAGATCTTGCGTAATGCTTCTTTGTTGCTCAGCCTATCTCCAAATTTCTTTTTCAGTTTTAAAAACATGAACATCATTTCTTCATCCAATTCTATCTGCCATGTATTAATATGGTGGCATCGTTTTTCTTTACTGAATTCTTGAAGGGCCAGTTTGCTCATGTGCTCAACTTTTTCTGCTAGTTCTTTTTGATTTTCTTGCGTGGCAATTCCCGCAACCAAGCCAACTTTATGCACTCCGTGAGTCTTAATTTTTTCCATTAAAATCGGCTTATCTTCTAGTAATTTAGCTACCCGTAGAGCTTTCTCAACAACTCCGGGACTAAGTCCTGCAATCTTGGCGGCATAATCATAAATATTGGAATAACCATGCTCAGCCCAAATCCGCCCTCTCTCAATATCCGGCAAAAGAGCCACCAACTCATTAGTGATTTTCCTTCGAACCTTACCAAGTCGCACAAATTCTTTATGTATATCCATGATGAATGAGGTTATTGGACCCAAATGGTAACACTAAATATTGGCTTACACAAGGCCTATTGTGCATTTTTCACTTGCGCGCAAACCTCAAATGTTACGGTGAGTATCTACTCACCTTTGCCAATCATAATAAATCCGCTAAAATCCAGTCATGCACAAAATTAAAGACATCAAGCTGGCCCCGGCCGGTCTAAAAAAAATTGAGCTTGCTGAGCAAAATATGGGAGCACTTTTGGAAATTGGCAAAAAACTTGGAAAATCGAAACCTTTTAAGGGTTTACGGATTGCGATGGCTCTGCATATTACCAAAGAAACTGCTGTCTTGGTGCGGGCGTTGAGGGCAGGCGGTGCCGAGGTTTTTATTACGGGGTGTAATCCCCTTTCCACGCAGGATGATGTGGCGGCCGCCCTGGCAAAAGAGGGCGTGCATGTTTTTGGCCACAAAGGTGAAAGTGCGCGTGAGTATTATCAGTTTTTGAATGATGTGATTAAGGGTAAGCCGCATATTACTATTGATGATGGCTGTGATCTTGTTTCGGAAATTCACAAAAATCATCCACAACTGATTCCGCAAATAATCGGCGGATGTGAGGAGACTACCACTGGTGTGATCAGGCTTAAATCAATGGAAAAAGATAAAGCTCTGAAGTATCCGGTGGTTGCCGTGAATGATAATCTCACAAAGCATTTGATGGATAATTATTATGGCACCGGGCAATCTACTTTGGATGGAATTATGAGAACAACCAATTTTATGTTTGCGGGAAAAACTTGTGTTGTGGCCGGTTATGGCAGCTGCGGAAAAGGCGTGGCCAAGAGATTGAGCGGGCTGGGATCGAATGTGATCGTTACTGAGGTTGAGCCGTTTAGGGCTTTGCAGGCGGCGATGGATGGCTACCGGGTAATGAAGATGATGGATGCGGCTAAGCTGGGAGATCTTTTTATCACTGTTACCGGTGATGTTGATGTGATTACTTTTGAACATGCCAGGAAAATGAAGGATGGGGCTATTGTTTGTAATAGTGGGCATTTTGATTGTGAGATTGATGTGGCGGGGATTAAGAAAAAGTCTAAAAGTGTGCGAGAGGTTCGACCATTTATGGAAGAATGTATGCTTGGAGCTAAGAAGCTTTATATTTTGGCTGATGGAAGATTGATAAATTTGGCGGCGGCTGAGGGGCATCCGAGTGATGTAATGAGTTTGAGTTTTTGTGGTCAGGCTCTGGCCTGTGAGTATCTGGTGAAGGAAGAGGGGCGATTGAAAAATGCTGTTTATACTTTGCCTAGTAAAATCGACAAATACATTTCGAACTTGCAATTGGAAGTGATGGGAATTGCAATCGACAAACTTACGCCTAAGCAAAAGAAGTATTTGGGAAGTTGGCAATCTGGCACTTAGGAACTTCTAAGAGCGTCTATCGGATTTAATTCTGCAGCTTTTTGGGCTGGGGCATATCCGAAGGCGATTCCTACCATAACCGGAACGGAAAAAGAGAATAGAATCATTTGAGCCCCCACAACAAATGGCCAATTGAAACTGAAGAAATTTATGGCAACAAAACTGACCAACCAAGCGACGGCTATTCCCAAAAATATGCCCAATACTCCCCCAAGTCCGGAGATCAAAACGGCTTCCTGTATAAACTGTAAACGGATAGCGTATGGTTTGGCCCCCACGGCTTTTTTAAGTCCTATTTCACCCGTTCTTTCGGTCACGGAAACATACATCACATTCATTATTCCCACTCCCCCAACGACCAAGGAAACCGCAGCAATCGCCACTAATAAAATGGAAATGCCGCCGGTAACTGTGTTTACAATATCCATGGATTGCTCCATTGTGCGGACAACAAAATCATCTTTCTCGGGGTCTTTGATTCCGTGATTTTTGCGAATGATCCGTTCTATTTGGGAAATAGTGGAATCAATATAATTTTTGTCGACCATGCTAAAGAAAACTCCCATTATATGGTTTATTCCCATTAGTTTCTTCTGGGCGGTTTGTACCGGGAGATAGGCAATCTCGTCCATGTTTAAGAAAAATTTTGTACCAATAGGGGCTGCCACTCCAATAACACTAAAACTCTGGTTGCGAATTTTGATGTTTTGCCCCACGGCATCAGATTGTCCAAACAACTTATTTTTTAGCTCTGAACCAAGCACCACTACATTCTTAAGTGCACGATCTTCTTGTGCCGTATAAAAACGGCCATGCTCGATATTTAATTTTTCCACTCGGGCGTAGGGCTCCTCCACCGCAAAGATTAGGGCTGTTTTCTCGTTGGATTGATAGGTGAATTTTTCCTGGGCAGTGAGGATTGCGTACGCCTCTTTGATGTTGGGAAGTTTGAGAACATCGTTGCGATCTTTTAACTTTAGGGTTGTTATCATTACCCCCATACCGATATTGCTGGTGGTGTTGGCATCTTTTTGGGTTTGGGTAGCTCGGGATGATGGAACCTGAATTTCCACATAAATAGTTTCGGCGGTAAATGAAGATATTTGTTCCAAAATAAGGGCTTTTATTCCCGCACCAACAGATAAAACTATCAAAACAATCG
>JAHIRL010000153.1 GCA_018818755.1 Patescibacteria group bacterium | reverse complement strand
TTGTTGGTCACAAGCCAGCAATCGTAGTACCAGGTCCAGACGAGATCCATGATTCTGAGCAGGCCCCAGATCATCATGCCAATACAGAGTAGCTTGAGGAAAGGGAAGATAAACCAAACGATGGCCGGGATGAGGAAGTTTATAATTTTGATTTTGGAAAAATCGATGTGGTACATCAAAGGGGAAACATGGACGACATATTTGATTTGTTCACCTTCTTCCAGATAACTTTTAAAGAAGTAATTCTCGACTTTGTAGCCCTTTTCTTTGGCAACTTCTTTTTTGCGACGGTGGAACTTTTTGAAGGCGGCTTTGCGGTTTTTAGTCATGTTTGTTTTTAGCTTTTGTTATTATAACATATTTTATGAGTGAGGTCAATCGTGTGGGTGGCGCTATTTTCCATATTTTTGTACAATGTGAGTGATAATTTTTAACTTTTTTATATGGCTAGCGAACATTCAATGGATCTTGGGGTGAATTTTGACTTTCAGGAGATGAAAAATGCGGTGGATCAGGCAAAGAGAGAGGCCTTGAATCGGTATGATTTGAAAGATGCGGGAATTGAAATCGACCTTGGAGATGAGAGCCTAAAGGTGACTGCACAGAGCGAAAATCAGGTTGTGGCGGTTTTTGATATTGTGATTAAAAAGATGGTGGGGAGGGGTTTGAGTTCTCGGATTTTGGATAAACAAAAGATGGAGGAGATTGGCGGAATGCGGGTTCGGCAGGAGGCGAAGCTGGTTAAAGCGCTTGATAGTGAAAATGCTAAAAGTTTATCGAAAAAGATTCGGGAGGCTTTTCCGAAGGTGAAACCGCTTATTCAAGGGGAAACTTTGCGGGTTGTTTCTAAGTCTATCGACGATTTGCAGGCGATACGAAAAATGCTGAGTGAAGACGAGAGCGTGAAGGTACCACTTGATTTTGGGAATTTTAGATAGCTATCAGATTTAATAGACCGGAGTTAGCCATTTTTGGTGTTTTTCGCTGTCACCGATGGCAATTTTGTCCAATATTTCTTTTAGTTTTTTGGTGACAGGTCCCAGTTTGCCATTGCCGATTTTTCGCTTGTCTACTTGGGCGATGGAGGCTATTTTTGCGGCTGTACCGGTGAAAAATAGCTCGTCAAACACATAAAGGGTGGAGCGATCAAAATTTTCCTCACGGACTTCCAGGCCGAGATCGTTGCGGAGTAAATTTATGGCACTTCGGCGCGTGATTCCGTGGAGGTTGTTTGCTGAAAGTGGGGGAGTGTAGACCACGCCGTCTTTTATTCCAAAGAGGTTGGCACCGGAGGCTTCGCAAACTTTGCCATCGCGGTTGAGGAAAATGGCTTCGTCGTATCCGTTTTGGATCGCTTCGGTTTTGGCTAGGGCGGAATTGGCGTAGGTACCGGTTATTTTTGCTTTTGTTGAGATGGAGTCATCATCAAGCCTTCTCCAGGTTGAAATGCAGACGCTTAAGCCTTTTGTGGAGTTGAAATAGTCTTTGAGGGAGATCATGTATATGGCTAGGTCGTCGTTGTTGCCGTCGAAACGGGGAGTTAGGCTCGTGGAAGAGGCGTAGAGGGTGGGGCGCAGATAAATATCTTCTTTGGCTTTGTTTTTTTTGATTAGATCCAGGATGATTTTTTCGAATTGCGGATAGCTGTAATTGAATTTCATTTGGACTATTTTTGCGGATTCTTTCAGACGATTGTAATGTTCGCGCAGGCGGAAAAGGTAGAGGTTTTTCTTGCGGGGATTGTAGTGGCCGCGAATGCCAGAAAATATTCCAAGTCCATATTGGACAGCTTTGCATTGTACAGGGATAAGCGCTTTTTTTGAGTCAATATATTTACCGTTGAGGTAGGCTTGTGGGAATTCTTTGGCCATTTTTTGAAGGTTAAGATGTGCTTTTATCGTACAAGAAAGAAGCTGATAATAATAGTTGTGATGACAAATTTTGTGACTATTTACATTTACAGCGCAAAATCTCCATTGTTGTTCCGATGAAGATTCCAATTCCGGCTATGATTGTGAAATAGAGGCCGATTCCTACACTTCCGTTTATTCCTTCCATTGCATTGCTCATCATTATCATATCTGTAATTCCAACTGTGGCGGAAATGACACCTAGCAGAAGTGCAAAAACATGCGGACGACCACGGTAAAACATAAAAATCAGAGTGAGCACTCCAGCTACGAAAGTGATGATTCCATCGCCAGAAATGCCGGTTTCGGAACTGCCGGCGGCGGTTGAAATCCAGGGCAAAAAAGCCCCAATTATGATCAAGATTGCAGAAATGATAGCTACAAGGCGGCCTGCATCGGAAATTCCTTTGTATGTACACCATTTTTTAAACATAGGGTGTGGTGAGTTAATTCAATTTTTATGATATATGGAAGGGGCGAGGGTGGCAAGCTTTTTGGAACGAGATGGGGTGAGGAGAGAGGGGCTTGCAATGAAAAAATATTTCGCTATAATTGAGCGCGCGTGGGTAGGTACCAGAGTGGTCAAATGGGGCGGGCTGTAAACCCGCTGGCTTTGCCTCCGGGGGTTCGAATCCCTCCCTGCCCACCATTAAACGGCTCTTGACAATTCGTTCTTTTGGTTGTATTTTGAACTCTTATTTTTGTAATTACAAATATGAATAATATAAGTACATTGGATGAGGATATTTTCCCATCCAAAAGAACTGTTATTGCTTCAACGGAAATTCCAGTAGGGCAAGGGGCCATGTGTGATGTTGAAAAAATAAACCAACAATTGCTGGAGATCGCTAGTGATTCTGAGCAATAAAGGGGGGTGATAAAAATATGGCACGAACTAAATTGCGAAAATTTGCGGAGATTGGAGAGATGGAAAATGTTTTTGTTGATCCTGTTGAGATGAAGGGAAAGTGGGGTGATGTGGTGCTGGAGCTGGCTTGTGGAGCGGGAGATTATGCCGTGGCTTTGGCGCAAAGTTGCCCTGAGCGGAAGTTTGTGGGGGTTGATAGGAAGGGGGATCGGATTTGGGTTGGGGCAAAGAAGGCTCTTGGGCTAAACTGCTCTAATGTTGCATTTTTGCATGGACAGATTGCGAAGTTGGGGGAGTATTTTGGGCCGGGGGAAGTTAGTGAAATTTGGATCACTTTTCCTGATCCATATGAGAAACCGAGCAAACACAAGCAGAGGCTGACTTCGGAAAGGTTTTTGGATGTTTATAAGGGGTTTTTGAAGAAGGGGGGAGTTGTACATTTAAAAACTGACCATTTGGGTCTGTTTAATTATACTTTGGGGGTGATTAAGGCGCGGGGTTTAAAGGTACTTGAGAAGTTGCAAGATGTGCACGGGGGCGGGAAGATTGATGACGAATTGCAGATTCTTACACATTATGAGGGGAGATTTTTAGCGGAGGGTAGGCCGATTTACTATTTGAAATTTAAAATTTAGCATTTTTGTTTTGCTGTTGACATTTTTGGGTTTTTTTGACATAATTGCAAACCGTTTTATTCTTATGCTAGCTTGGGATAATTCTGAACTTTGACATCGCAGAGTAGGGAGTGATCTGTCGCTCAAAATAGTGTTTGGCTAGCGCAAGTTAAGCCGGCATTTGGGGGATGGATCCTCTCTCTACTTTCAAAAGGTTAATTGTTATTTTGTCAGTCGGTGGAAATTGGCTCGTAAATGCTTGCGGGCTGTTTTCTGCCGACTGAAAATTTTTTGCTAACCATTTTTCCTCCGGGATTTCCCGGGGCAACAGTTTTGTGGATTTTTTTATCTTAAATCTTGCCCCTACGGGGGCGCAACTTGGAGGTGTATCATGAAAATGAAACCCATTGTACTGTTTTTGATTGTTGTTTTCATCCTTGGGGGCGGAGTTGTCTACGCCCAAAGTTTGGCCGACCCAGAGGCCCAGCAGGTAAATCCGGGAGGATTGTTCAATGCTCCAGGGGAATCTGGGCAGGATAATGCGCCGGCTCCTGCTGCGCCCGTTGAACCGGCACCCGCTGCTGAACCGATCGCTGCGCCTGCTCCTGCGCCGGCCCCTCCTGCACCTGCGGCGGCTGAACCTGAGCCTGCCGAACCGGCAGCTGCTCCTGCGCCCGCCGAACCTGCTGAACCGGCCGAGGAAGAGCCGGAGGATGATGGACCGGATGGACCGCCGGTGTGCGTTCTGGCGGGGGGGACACAACTCTCCCTCATCATGGCCAGCCTGCCGGTTGAACTTGATGGCGAGAAGTTGAAGGCACTGGCTGAAATGGAAATCACCAAAGCTATCGAGGCATCGGTGATGGAAAATCAGGAGTGCGCGGCCTACCTTGCAGCGGTCTTCGTTGCATGGCTGGACAGCCATATGCCGAAAGAACTGGAGAAAGTAGGCATGCGACTCGCAAAAAAAAGCGGAGATGGCAGAAAGGCTTACTCAAAACGGTTCACACGCCTGATGTGGAAATTTGCATATCAGGCAGGGCTTGATCTGGGGTATCATCTTATGCAAACGGATGACACCCATGAGGCAGGACAAATAAGCCTGGCTCGCCTGGTCGAGTTTATGGTGGCACCGGCCACCGTCGCGTATGTGATTGCAAATTCCCGGCGGGAATTTCCTCACCGCCGCCTTGCTCCGGCTCCGCCCAACAGTTAACCTGCAAGCCCCTTTACGGGGGCTTCGCCAAAAAAAGAAAGTGAGAAAGGAAAAGGGCCTGATCTATTTACAGATCGGGCCTTTTTCACATACAAATTTTTTATAGCTCGGCGGGGAGTCTTTCAAAGTAGGATTGCAATTTATTCCACTTTTCCATATTTGCAGGGTCTTTTTCTTTTAGGAGTTTTATATTTTCTTTGGCTTCTTCGCAAAAGGAGGTGATCCCCCAGGCGGCATTGGGAATGTTGTATTTTTTCATGTATTCCATCATTTTTACCTCTGCGTTGAAATAAAAATCTCTGAATTTTTCACTTTTAACGAAATACTCGGGATAGAGATCAATAAATTCCAAAATGTCGCTAAAATTAGGGGTCAGGGCCTCGTCCTCTTCTCTGCTAAATAGTTTGTGATATTTTTCGGGGTTTGTTGCTGTATATTTTTCCCAGAAGTTTTTATCGGCAAAATCGTCGATATTTTGTTTTGTGAAGAATTTTTCGAGGGTTTTACCATAACCTTGGATGAATTCTTTGGGTTTATCCAGTTTAAACAGTTTGGTGAAGGCCTCTGCATTAAATTCTTTTTTGTCGAAGTCTTCAACTTCCTGCACGGTTACAGGAGCTTTTTCGAAAAGGGCTGGATTTGAGAGAATTTCTGTCCAGGAGGAAGATTTGTTTTCTGTTTCAGGAGTAGGAATTTCCGGTTCTGGTTGGGGTTCTTCCGGGATTTCTTGCTCAGGAGTTTCCTCTTCTGAAACTTCTTCTTTGGTTTCGGACTCTCCCATTACTTCCAAAGGAGCCAACTCAAGCGGAGATTCCTCCTCTGTTTCTGGTTGAGGCTGTTCTTGCTCGGGAGTTTCTTCCAGGGCTTTTAGCTCAGGCTGGGATGGGGTTGCTACGATGATTTTCACTTTGTTGTTTTCGTCTTTTTCGAAGCTGACGAACTGGCCGGGCTCCAAAAGTTTTGCTTTGTGAAGGGGAACAACGGTGTCTTTGCCGCTTTCGTCACGGTAGTGCACATCGGTTTTCCAGTTTATATCAAGTTCTTTTTCGGGTTTTGCGGGTTTGGGGTCGTCGGCTTTTTCCCATTGTTTGAGAGCTTCTTTGTGTTTGCTTTTTGCGGCTCTTTCAAGGGCAAAAGCGAGAGCGCCCAAGGTGTCGCCTTTTTGAACCGTGATGCGGGTTTCCAAAAGAGAATCAGGTTTTAGAGATTCCAATTCGCCTTTTGTAACCATCATCAATTCATTTTGCTTTTTGGTTTTCCAGGTTTCTTTGTTTACCGGCATGGATTTTCTTTCCAAAAAGCCTTTTTCCGAAGTTGGATTTTCAATTTTTCCCTTCATATTTTTGTTTTTATTTTCTAATGTTTTATTATATCACTTTTTTGCACTTGTCGCAAGGACAGGGTCGGTTTGGGTGTCTTATTCATGAGATCCAACAAATTAGCGACGGAATACATCAACCAATCTATCAACCTGTTGATTCGCAAGCGCACTGGTTAATTCGTATATTCGTGCCTCTGCTGTATACATTTTGTCAACATATGAAGACTCTTCTTCGTAAAGAGTTCTATACTCTTTTTGGTAATTTGCGTTACTTTTAAGAAGTTTTTCATCCTGATCATAAAATTCTTTACTACCTTCTTTTCCCAAATAGGTCGGTCGACCTAAATATTTGATATCCAGGTTCATGTATCTATAATCGCATTCCTGTTCTTTCATTTTGTAATAGTCTCTACGAGCGGTCTGATATTCTAATTCCGCCTGAATTAAATCCTGGCCATGTAGATTTCTGGCTTGTTGCCATTTTTGCTTAGCTGCTTCCCATCGTGGCTCTTCGCGTTTCCATGATTCTTGTGCCCGCAACTTGAATCGCTCATATTCCGCTCTGGCAACTTTGATAAAATCTTCTTTAGTTCTAATGATTTCCGGTAATTTTTCATCAGCTAATGCCTGCCCTATAACACTTGTTGTTACGACTGCAGTAACTGCACTTTTGATCCCAAGTTGCAAAAACTCACGCCTGCCTAATTTCCCGTGATCGGGAGTAGTTGTTGAACCAGTAATTTCCTGATTTTGTGGTGATTCTTTAGACACGAATAAATGTTAATTTTAAAAGATCACATTAAACCATGTCTGAGT
>JAHIRL010000152.1 GCA_018818755.1 Patescibacteria group bacterium | reverse complement strand
TGTCCAGGCGGAAGCCCCATCAACGGATATGCTTAGTATTACGGGGTCTTTCTGTCCTTTGTTTCTTTGTTGATTTTGACTTTTTTTTGTTTTTGTATTTTGGTCTTTTGGTTCTTTGGCTATTTACATATTTCGCGGTGTTGTTAGAATTGAGTTATGAAAAGAATCCTTATAATTGGGAATGCGCCGTTACCTGATGAAAATACAGATAGTCGTCCGGCCGCTGGATTGCGAACTTGGCAGTTTCTTAAGCCATTAGTTGGTGGTGGTGGATTGGGTGTTAAGGATACCGCACACGCCTTTTCTGCAGTGAAAAGGCCGCATTTTAAGGTGCGTTTGGTGAGTATTGCTATGCCGGAGTGTTATGGAGATGGCGAAGGAGGAGAAAAAGAAGTGCGCGAGAGTGATGATTTTGTGCATTATCGAGTACGCAAGGATGACCCCTCTATGATGCGTTTTATTCAAGGTGTGCATGATGAGTTTCATCCTGATGCGATTATTGCTGTGAATACTTTCCCCTCCTGGGCGGCTTGCGAACTTGATACTAGAGCTCCGATTTGGGCAGATTTGAATGGTTGGGCCATGGCGGAAGCGCAGGCACAGGCATATAAAATTGGTAGCAATGAAATGATCGCTCACTATAAAGAGATGGAAGATAGCGTTGTGGCGAGGGCGGATAAAATTTCTTGTGTGAGTGCGGCTCAAAAGTTTGCTGTGCTTGGGGAGTTGGCTTGCATCGGACGACTGTGTGCGGAGAGTTTTGGATATAAATTTACTTATAATATTGCCAATGGAACGCAGTGGTTTGATGAAGAGCAGGGCGAGGATGTGGCTGAGCTTGGTGGAGTTGCAGATGATGATTTTGTGTTGGCTTGGATCGGGGGATACAATACCTGGGTGGATGAGATGACTTTGTTTAAAGGTTTGGAGGATGCGATGGAAAAGTGTGAGAAATTGAAATTTGTGTCCACTGGTGGAGGGCTTGAGGGGCTGGATGGTGGTGGAACTTTTGCAAAGTTTAAGCGGATGGTTGATGGGTCAAAGTTTAAAGATAGGTTTGTGTTTTTGGGATGGGTAAAGACGGCGGAAATTCCGGCTATATATAGGAGGGCAAATGTGGGGATCAATGTGGATCGTAAATGTGCCGAAACTTATACCGGAGCTCGTAATCGCATAAATGAAATGATGAAGTTTGGTTTGCCGGTGATTACAACTCTGGGGAGTGAAATTTCTTATGAAGTTGTACGGGTTGGTGCGGGGATCGGAGTTAAGAGTGGGCGGCATGAAGATCTTACCGATGCGATTTGTACGATGTACAGAGGTGCGGGCGGCTATGGCGAAAATGGGGCCAAGTATATTGAGCAAGAATGCAATTACGATTATTTGATGAAGCCTTTATTGAATTGGTTAGTGAATCCGAGGCCAGCTCCGGATCGGGGGGTTGTGGTGGATTTCGGACTGATGGGGCGGGTAAAGGCAGGAATTGCTTATGTGCGCGGGCATGGTGTGGCGAAATTTTTGGGAAAGATTAGGCAGAGATTTTTGAAATAGGAAGGAGTTTTCCCTGGGATTTTCTTGGTGTTTTTGGCTTTGGATGCAGGGATTTTCCCTGGGATTTTTTTTGTGTTTTTGGGCTTATGGAAGAGGTTCTAAAATTTAATTTAAGTTTTGTTTAAATTCTTTTGCTAGGGTTTTTGCATGAAGATTAAATTTTTTAGTGAAGAACTTGAAAAATTTATTGTGTCCCTAGAGAAACCGGCTATTGCCAGAGTACTTCGAACTCTGGATTTGCTGGAAAGATTCGGCAATGAGTTGGGGATGCCGCATAGCAAGAAAATTTGCCCTTATCTATTTGAATTGAGGGTACGAGGCAAACAGGAGATTCGGATTATTTATTGTTTTCATAAAAATGTGATCATCCTACTACATGCATTTATCAAAAAGTCACAGAAGATTCCCCTGTCTGAATTAAAACTTGCGAGGAGACGGCTAAAGTCTATTGCTAATATATAACATATAAGTTATACTCTAAATATGAAAGATTATTCAAATTTCAAAAATAGACTACTTAAGGATAAGGAACTGCGAAATGCTTATGATGAGCTTGCTCCGGAGTTTGCTATTGCGCAGGCGGTAATAGCAAAGAGAATTGAAAAAGGCTTGAGCCAGTCTGAACTTGCAAAGAAGGTTGGAACAAAGCAGTCGGCCATATCTCGGCTTGAATCTGGCCAATATAATCCAAGCATAAAACTGCTTGATAAGGTTGCAAAGGCCCTAAGGCTTAGGCTAATTGTTTCTTTTTCCAGGATGGAGGAATTGGTCAAATAGTTTCCCCGAGGATTTCCTCGTATCTTTTGGCTTAAGGTTGCTAATCTTGCATTTTCTGCAAGATCTTGTGTTGCATGGGGGGGGACTTTTCGTTAGAATTGGCTTCGCAATCTTCGTTCTAGTATGGTCCCATCGTCTAGCGGCTAGGACATCGCCCTCTCACGGCGAAAACAGGGGTTCGATTCCCCTTGGGACTACCAAAAGAAATCGGCTCGCCCGAAGGGTGAGACGGGGTCTTTTCATAATGCCCAAGGGGCGAGAACCCACAGGGTTCGAGGGCCCGAAGGGTCATGTCTCGGGCCCCAATTTTGAAAAAATTGGGAGAGACGCCCCTTGGGGCTACCAGCAATTGTGAGAAAACCGAT
>JAHIRL010000151.1 GCA_018818755.1 Patescibacteria group bacterium | reverse complement strand
TTTGCTTGCTCCTTCTACGGTCAGTCTCCTTAATAGCCTTGTCCATCGCATCCGTCACCTTATCCGCATACATAATCACAAACCCATTCACATTTCTCGCACACCTACCAATAGTCTGAATCAACGCACTGGAACTCCTCAAAAATCCCTGTTTATCCGCATCCAAAATGGCGATCAAACTCACCTCCGGCAAATCCAATCCCTCACGCAACAAGTTAATCCCCACCAACACATCAAACTTCCCCAGCCGCAAATCTCGCAAAATCTCAATTCGCTCAATCGTATCAATATCCGAATGCAAATATTGCACCCGAATATCCGCATCCGCCAAAAACTCCGTCAAATCCTCCGCACTACGCTTAGTCAAGGTGGTAATCAACACCCTCTCACCCACAGCAACTCGCTTGGCAATCTCCTTAAGCAAATCCTTAATCTGCCCGGCAATTGGCCGCACATCAATTTCCGGATCAATAAGCCCGGTTGGTCGCACCACAAGTTCCGCAAAATCCGCCTTCTTAGTTTTCTCATATTCATATTTTCCCGGGGTAGCCGAAACATAAACCGCCCGCTTCATATAATCCTCAAACTCCGCAAACTTTAGTGGCCGATTATCCTGCGCCGACGGCATCCTAAACCCATGCTCAATCAGCGTATTCTTTCGAGACAAATTCCCGTTATACATCCCACCAATCTGCGGCACGGTCATATGCGACTCATCAATAAACAACACAAAATCATCCGGCAAATAATCCATAAGAGTCGAAGGCCGCCTCTCCACACCCGCCGCATTCAGATACCTCACATAATTCTCAATCCCACTGCAATATCCCGTCTCCAACAAAATTTCAATATCATACTCCGTTCTGGTTTTAATTCGCTCCGCCTCAATCATCTTCCCCATCTTCTTCAACTGCTCATAACGAATCTCCAAATCCGCCCGAATCATCCCAACCGCATTCTTCACCTTCTCCTCCGTAGTCACATCATGCTTAGCCGGAAAAATCGTCACCTCATCCATCGCCTGCACAAGCTCGCCCGTAAAAGTCTCCACCTCACTTATTGCCTCAATCTCATCTCCAAAAAACTCAATCCGATAAACATTATCCCGATCCCGCGGAAACACCTCAACAGTATCCCCCAGCACATGGAACATTCCATTCTTAAAATCCATCGCACTGCGCGTATACTGCATATCGCTAAGCTGTCGCAAAAATTTCTCCCGATTCAGCATCTCGCCCACTTTCACCGTCTGGGCCAAAGCATCATAATCTCCCGGATTTCCAAGCCCATAAATACAAGATACCGAAGCCACAATAAGCACATCCTTTCGTGTGAGCAAATTTGTTGTAGCCATGTGTCGAAACTTCTCAATCTCCTCATTGATCGAAGAATCCTTCTCGATATAAGTATCCGTCGCCGGCATATAGGCCTCCGGCTGATAATAATCGTAATAAGAAACGAAATAACTCACCGCATTGTCCGGAAAAAACTCCTGAAACTCCGAGCAAAGCTGAGCCGCCAAAGTTTTATTATGCGCAAGCACAAGGGTAGGTTTTTGGATTTTCTCAACCACCTTCGCCATCAAAAAAGTTTTTCCAGATCCGGTTACCCCCAGCACAGTCTGATGTTGAGTCCCTTTCTCAAGCCCCTTAACAATCTGAGAAATAGCCTTAGGTTGATCCCCCTTGGGCTCAAAGTCCGATTTTAATACAAATTTGTCCATAGCTAAGATAGCCTAGCGCAAAATTATGTTATAATCAAGGCATGACACTCCTAGAATTTACAATCGCCACAGCCAGGAAAGCCGGCAAGATGATCGAAAAAGCCGGACGAAAAACCATAAAAATTGAGGAAAAATCCGCCAACGATTTCGTAACTGAGACCGATCGCAAAGTGGAAGACCTAATTATCAAAGAGATTAAGAAAAATTTCCCCGACCACGCCATCCTCGGAGAAGAAACCGGAGAAAGCGCAGACCTTAAAGATGCTGAGTACATTTGGATAATCGATCCCATCGACGGCACCAACAATTTCATCCGAAACCTCCCCTTCCACGCCGTCTCCATCGCAGTTTTCCAGCGAAAAATCAGCAAATCTTCCAAGAATTTTGAATACATCGAAGGAGAAATAGTTGTAGGAGTTGTACATAGCCCGGCATTAGGCAAAATATACAGTGCCCAAAAAGGAAAAGGCGCAAAACTAAACGGCAAACCCATTACGGTTTCCCCACGCAACAAAGTCTATCGCAGTATCCTCTCAACCGGCTTCCACGGAGACTACAAAGCCTTCAACCTTCCTTACTTCGAAGCAATCATCCACAAATCCCAAGGCATCCGTCGCTTCGGCTCCGCCGCCTTAGATCTCTGCCATGTGGCCGAGGGAAAGATAGAAGGATACTGGGAATTTGGCCTAAAACCCTGGGACATAGCCGCAGGAGCCCTGATAGTGGAAGAAGCCGGAGGCCGCGTAACCGACACAAACGGCAACACTCTGGATCTCTTTGGCAAAGACCTCCTCGCCACAAACAAGCGCATCCACAAAGAAACAGTTGAAATTTTCGGTAAAATCCAATAATCTTGGACAACAACGCGCACCCGTAGCTCAGTTGGATAGAGCATCAGCTTGCGGAGCTGGGGGTCACAGGTTCAAATCCTGTCGGGTGCACCAAACAAATTTCGCTTTGCGAAATTTGCCGCGAGCCCATAGAAGCTCGGGCGAGCGCAACATGAGCGAATGCGAATTCCATCTCCCAAAAGCTTTTTCAGCATTTCCCTACTCGGGTACAGTAATTTCGCTTTGCGAAATTTGCCGCGAGCAAAGGGAAACTCCACATCAACACGACATAACTATAGAAATCTGAAAACCCTTAGCTTTTTATCCCAAACGGATGCAAAAGAGCATCCTCCTCTGCCTTCTGTATCAATACAGCGCGGCCCCATTCAATAAGCTCCTCAATAACCTTACTAGCCTCTTTTTTTTCTTCATCAGAAATATTAGGAGACTTTTGCACCCTCTTCAAACAATCTTCAAGTTCCCTAAGGCAACCATCCACTTCACTCAATTCTAATCCTCCATCCTTATTCTCCATTATAGTTTGATTAATTACTAATGAGAAAATTGTAACCCTCATATTCATGATTTGTCAAATTAGGATATAATCCTTTTCCGCCTCCAACATGTTTTATCACTAGCAAATCCCAGCTCAGCCCGAGCCATTGTACAAAATTGCCCATTTGATATAATCTCAACCGATGCAACAATAGAACCAACTTAAGCCCTATGGGAAAATTCTTCAAAGACACAAACAAAAAAGAATCTATCTCCTGGGCTTTTTACGATTTTGCTAATTCCGCATATTGCCTTCTCATCTTGAGTTTTGTCTTTCCAATATTTTTCAGAGATGTAATCGCAGGAGGAGTAAACGGAGATTTTTGGTGGGGTTTAGCAATAAGTGTTTCCATTTTACTTGGGGGAATCGCCAGCCCCATCATTGGTGCAATTGCCGATCACGACACAAGAAGAAAAAGAAAATTTATAATCTTTAGTTCACTATCAATGATTGGAACTGCTGCATTGTACTTTACCGGCCCCAATATGCTCCTTTTTGCGCTCATTCTTTTCATCATCACAAATTTATGTTTTGAAATTGCCCAAACCTTGTACGACTCTTTCCTCCTTCATGTTTCAACAGAAGAAAATGTTGGCAGAATATCCGGCTTGGGCTGGGGACTTGGCTATCTTGGCGGAATAGTTGCAATGCTGGCATTAAAACCACTTTACGAAGCAGGATACGCAAATGAGGCGCTATACAAATTAACACTTCCCCTTACAGCTTTATTTTTCTTCATCTTTGCTCTACCAGGTTTCCTATTCATAAAAGAACATAAACAAGTGACTCAAAAAGAAAAATTCTTATCACTCGTAAAAATCGGCATATCAAATACGCTCCGTACAATTAAAGATATCAAACAACATAAGAGAGTTGCATGGTTTTTGGTTGGATTTTATATTCTCAACGATGCTCTTGTAACAATTTTTGCATTCATCCCAATTTATGCAAAAGTTACTTTAAAAATGACCTTTTCTGAGATAACCATAATCTTATTGGTTGTTCAATTAATTGGTTTTCCGGCAGCAATATTCTTTGGATGGCTAAGTGATAAAAAGGGCTCAAAGAAAATCTTACTGGTAACGATTATTTTATGGGCTTTGATTGTGTTGGGAATCTCTTTTGCAACTTCAAAACCCTTCTTTTACGCCATGGCTATACTTACAGGATTAGTTATTGGCTCAAGCCAGGCAATTGCCCGTTCCTGGTTTAGCAAAATCATCCCAAAAGAAAAAATGTGTGAATTTTTCGGCTTCAACGGCTTCGCAAGCAAAGTCGCCGCCACAACAGGCCCACTCCTTTTTGGAATTATTTCTTCTATTACTGCCAATCAGCGCATAGCAATGGGAACACTAATAATTTATTTTGTAATCTCATTTATAATTTTTGCCAGAATTAAAGAGGGATCGGAAAAGATTTGCACTTAGCCAAAATTTTGTGATATAAAAATCTCCGATCATTAAATAATTACAAGATGCCAAAAAGTGTATTCGATATAACCAGATGCAAAGAGGAAGGCTATCCCTATATTGAAACCGTACCAGAAATTAAACAATTTCTAGATACAGAACTATTCGATTCAATCACTCTGGTAAAAGAGAATGTATCTGCAAGGTTAGCCCTGCTTGAATTTGAAGTTATAGCACCAAAAATAATGCCTTCTCCAGATACTCATCTTCTAAATAGCAATATGGTTCAACCATACAATCTACTTTATAGTCAGAAGAGTGAAGATGGCATAAAACAATCAATAGGATTCTACAATCATTCCCTGCAAATAATTCTTAACTTTAAAAAACCGGATACATCACCGGAAAAAGAACAAAGCACTTTTTCAACATAAACTAGACAGTAGATTAGCTGATGCAGATTCTGCGCACATAGCAATACAACGGGCAAATGCCAGACCACATCCAACCGCCTTAAAAGAAGATATCAATCAAGAGGACAAAAAAATAATTGATTCAGCCAAATATCTTTTTCGAGATTTTTTAGAATCAATCCTTATTGAAAGATTTTACACCCCCACACCTTCAGCTTATCCAATTGAAAAACTTAAAGAAGCCTACGAAAAATCGGACTTCGATTGGAAAAACAAAGATCAATTTGATGAATTCAATAGGTGGTTCTAAGTCTCAGCTTTTATCTCCTCCATCACAGCATCCACCCTCAACCTTATTTCACCTTTCAAAACATCTGCAAGTTCCCCGATCATATCATCAGCCGAAACTTGATATTCAACATTGTAAATTCTCCTGATCGCATCCCTAACCAAACAATGAGCAAGTCGCCCAAACAACCCATTCAAATAACTATCACGAGCCGGATCATCCAGCCAGGAATTTCTAAAAATCCTCTCGGCCTCATTCAGAACTTTCTCACGCTCATTTGGCTCATCAAGCTTATCCCAAAGCGGATCAAGATTATCAATATGCCTCGTCTCCAGATTTTCAGCCATAGACAAAATTTAATTTTCTCGTCCATTATAAGAAAATCCCGCCCTTCTACAAGCCCATTCTACTTGAAATCTTTGTATTCTTCTGGTCTAAGGTAATCTTTCAGAAGATCCAAATTAAATTCCAGCTCCTCCTCAAGTTTTGCCGCCTCAATAGCCCGCCGCTCCTCCAATCGCTCAATTTTGTCTTCCAGCTTCAAAATCTCCGCTTCAAATTTATCAACCTTTTTAATCTGCTGTTTAAACCATTGCTCATTGGCAAGCTCCTTAACCTCCCGCAAATAAGACCGATATTCCGCATACACAGTCAAATAATCCTCCGCCCGATTAGCTACTTTTGTCGGATTTATACCTCTCGCCCGCCTGATTAAAGATCGATGAACTCGCATATCCAAATTATAGAGAATAAAAATAAAAAAACACTTGCAAAAAATACAAAAATACAGCATAATATCCTCCTTTAAAATACCCGATGTTAAGTATTGAAGATGGTGTCAACATGCCACCCAAAAAAAATCATCGTAAAGCAGAAGACGCCCGCTTAAAACTGGACTACTACAGCATGTTCCAGGAAAGATACCCCCTAAATAATGACATAGAAAATTGCAGTAGTGAAGCAAGCGCATATTTACTTGAAGAGGAAATCAGGCGACTTTCTCTTCAATATGACCAGGATCTTACTTACCCGCAAATCGAAAAAATTATCCCGGAAGAACACAAGCAAAGGCTGCAAGACATCTGGGACAAAGTTGTCGAAACCGGAAATATTCTAAAAAAGACCACCAAACAGCTAAAAGAGCACTGGGCAGACCCACCACTACTCATTCGTGTAAGAGATAGGGAATCTTCAAAATACCTCAAAGAATGCCAGGCATATATCCAGCCTGAATATAAAAACTCTGCAATCTCCATAATTTCAAACTCGACAAACAACGCTATCGAAAGATGGCAGGCTTTTGACAAAGGCCTAAGAAGAAGCCTATTTGATCAGCAAAAAACCTACATCGTAGCCTTACGATGGTATCTTGAAGCCTTGCTCGAAAGATCCCAGCAAGAAAAAAACGAAAAAACAGAGTGGATAATCCCCGAAGACAATCCTATTCGAACCAAAATAGCCATTCATGTCAGATACCTTCGCCTAATCGATTCTGTCCACCAAAGTATCGCGGTTGCAAAAGCGGCTCATCACCAGCAGGAAAAAGGACGAACCAGAAAAGAGGAACAAATGGCATATGTAACACACACAACACGGGTAACATATCAGGCAATTATGGATGTAATTCCTTATGTTCTCGAAGAGCCAAAACTCAATTTTACACCGGAATACATAGCAGTTGCCGGCCCCCTGCATGATGTTATTGAAGATGCCGCACTTTCATTCAAAGATCTTTCGGACTTCATTGAAAGAATAGCCGATGTCTACGACAGCAGCCTTTTACAGGTTATCAAAAGTGGATTTAGCGCAACTAAAGAGGACATTCAAAGAAAAATCCTGGATCTTGTTAAAAAAAGAGAAGGTGAACTTATTAAGATAATCCGAATCCTCTCTGATAAAACAGAAGCCCACAATCAAAAAAAAGAAACTGAATTAAATAATAGAGAAAAAATTATCGCTCTAAAAAAGAATCTAGCCGGCATAAAAAACACTCAGGAAATCCTAGGAATCACCGAAGAAGAACTCAATTCCTGGAAAAGTAACGAAGAAATAAAAGAATTGCTTGAGAATCCCTCAAATGAAGCACCCCAATCAAAAACATTTCAGCAATTCCCCGAAGAATACGACAGAGGAAAACTAAGCCGATTTCTAATGCGCCTAACCTCTCTATCAGGCAGAAAAAAACAAATCCAGCAAGTCGCATTAACCTTAAAACTTGAAGACAGAGCAGACAATATCCAACGAATGAAATCTTTCAAACCCAATAAACAAAGAGCAATCCTGCGAGCTTCCGTAAACAGATTAATTGCCTGGGCAATGCTTGATTACCAGGAACGACACCCAGATCTTCCTCTCTTTAATGCACTGCCCACGGCCATCGACACAATAGCCAAAGTTTATGACCAATTTGCAGAAACTCACCCTGAACTCATTGAAAACATCGACAACCAGCTCATTGACCAATTGGAAAAATGGCAGATAGAAGTAAAACGATACGAAATTCCGGAGCACATTCAAAAAATCAAAAACACATTTAAAGCAAAACCCCAACCAACCACAATCATACAAAAAATAAAAACTAAGCTCTCAAAAGCCTAATAGCCTCCGCCCGATCTTCCGCCCCAAAAATAAAACTTCCGGCCACAAGCACATTGGCCCCAGCCTCTTTGACGATAGGCGCAGTCTTATCACTCACTCCCCCATCCACCTCAATATCCATCTCCGGCTTCCTCGCGCGTAAATCCCGCACCTTTGGCATCATATCCTCCATAAAACTCTGCCCACCAAACCCCGGCTCCACAGTCATCACCAACACCATATCCAACAAATCCAAATATTCATAAATAGTCGAAACATCCGTCTTCGGCTTGATAGAAACGCTAGCTTTCATCCCAAGCTCCTTAATCCTCCCAAGCACCCCCCGCAAATCATCCACCGCCTCACTATGAACAGTCAAAATATCCGCACCCGCCTTGGCAAAGTCCTCCAAATATTTTTCCGGCTGAGCAATCATCAAATGCACATCCAAAGGCCGCGAACTTTTAATACACCTCACCACCGGCGCACCAATAGTAATATTCGGCACAAAATGCCCATCCATCACATCCACATGGATCAAATCCACAGCCTCCTCAACACTGGCAATATCCTCATTAAGCCTTCCAAAATCGGCAGACAATATCGATGGTGCAATTTTAATTTCCATAATTATTTTAAATCAATTTTCTCAACCCTTCTTTTGTGGCGCTCGAAGCCCTCCATATCCCCCTCAAAACTCGTCGTAAAAAACTTCAGCGCACAATCCCTATGCATCTGCTCAGACATTGTCCGCGCTCCCATCGTTAACACATTGGCATTATTATGTTTCCTGGCCATCTCCGCATCCTCCACATCCTTGCACTGCGCGGCACGAATCCCCCTAAGCTTATTCACAGCCATATTCATCCCCAAACCAGTCCCACAAATCAAAACTCCAAAACTTCCCTCATTATCCAAAACCTTCTCCCCAACCTCCCTGGCCACATCCGGATAATCCACACTCGCCTCACTAAAAGTCCCCAAATCCGTCACCCCATACCCCTCTCCCTTCAAAAACTCCACGAGCTTACCCTTCGCCTCATAAGCCGCATGATCCGCCCCAATATAAATATGTACAGGATCTTTTTCAAATAACGACATATAAAAAAATGTTAATTTATTACCTTTGTTACCGACTTTGCTTCATGCACACTGCGGCTTGTATCCGCCAACAATTTCGCCACAGAAAGCATCTTCAAACCCTTAAACTTTTTCACCACCGGAATAGAATTTGTTACCACAACCTCTTTAAACCCGGCCTTTTCCAATCTCTCAACAGCAGGCCCGGAAAAAACCGCATGAGTCGCCGCCAAATAAATATCCTTATTCGCACCCATCGCCCGCAAAGCATCCACGCCAGCACTCACACTCCCCGCCGTATCCACCATATCGTCATACAAAATACAATGTTTGCCCTCAACCTCCCCCACAACATGCGTCACTTCGGATTTATTATGAGCAGGCCTGGATTTATGAATAATCGCCAAGTTCGCCCCAATCAAATCCGCAAACTTCTTAGCATCCTTAGCTCCACCGGCATCTGGCGAAACCACCACCACATCCTTCAATTTCTTTTTCTTAAAATAATCCGCAAAAAGTTTATTAGTATTCAAATTATCCACCGAGAAGTTAAAAAAGCCCTGCCCCTGATCGCTATGCAGTTTCATAGTGATTAGATGATCAGCTCCGGCGGTAGAAATAAGATCCGCCATCAGCTTGGCCGAAATCGGCTCCCGCGGCGTAGCCACCCTATCCTGCCGCGCATAACCATAATGCGGCATAATCACATGAATTCGCTCCGCAAAAGACCTCTTGAGCGAATCAAGGATGATAAAAAGCTCCATCAAATCTTCATTCACATTTGCAGTTGCCGTCTGCACAACAAAAACATCACAGCCACGCACAGTGTCTTTTGGCTTGGCATAAATTTCTCCGCAAGCAAAACGCGAAATCTCCATTTCATTCAAAGGCACTTTCAAATACTTGGCAATTTCCTTTGCAAGTTCCGGATGAGACGATCCTGAAAAAATTTTTAGAGGTAAGTTGCGAACCATAATTCATTGGTTTAGGTTGCGCAAATTATAACACAGACAATTTTATGTAAAAAGGCCCAAATTCATCAAAAGCCTTCTGCACAGCCTCAAGAGCCTCATCGTAAGTTTTTGGCTCAATCACAGTTAAATTCTTGCACTTCGGACAATCCTCAACTCCAAAAATCTTCACATTTAAATTATTCTTACAAACCATTCCCGAAATAACCGGAAAAGCCTTCACCGCAAGATCCGGAGCACCAAAACAAAAAGGCACCTTCCCCCGCACCGCAAAACCACAAGCTGCCGTAACCATATTGTTTTCCTGAAGCCCAAAATTAAAACAGCGATCATCAAAAGCCAGCGAAATCTGATCCATCAGCGGAACATCCCTACTGAAGTCAGTATTCAAAAGCACCAAATTCTTATGTTTTTTGGCGATCTTAATGACCGCATCAGAGAAAGCTTTAAGCATTATATAAAGATTTAAGTTCCGCATCACTCAGCACCGCATCATGATAAGACTCCTTGCCTTCCGCAAAAGGCACTCCTTTTCCCTTAACAGTATGACACCATATCAAAGTGGGCATCCGGTTTGTGGTAAACGCCTTCGCCAAAGCATCCAGGATCTGATCAAAATCATGCCCATCCCGCACCTGAATCACCTTCCAGCCAAAGGCCTCAAATTTATCCTGAATCGGCTGCACATCCATCACAGCCTTGTTCGGCCCGTCCAGCTGCAGCCCATCGTTATCCACAAAAACAATTAAGTTATCGAGATTGTAATGAGAAGCACTCATCGCCGCCTCCCAAGTCTGGCCACAAGCCAGCTCTCCATCACCCAAAACAGCAAAAACCCGATTCGGCTTCCGATCCATCTTCAAGCTCATCGCCAAACCGCAGGCAAAACTAAGCCCCTGCCCATAATTTTGCACCGGAGCCTTAACTCCCGGGATTTTAAGATTCGGCCACAAACTCAAGAAGCTATTCTCCTTCTGATAATGATCCAACTCCGATTTCTCAAAATATCCAATATCCGCCAAGGCCGCATACCAACTAATCGCCGCGTGCCCCTTCCCCAAAACAAAATAATCCAACTCATCACTCCCCGGCATTTTGGGATCCACATTCATCACCCCCCCATAATAAAGCGCCACCAAAATCTCCACATAGCTCATCGCACTGCCACTAAACCCGCGACCAGCCTTATTGATAGCAAACAGCGCATCCTTGCGAATCGCCGCCGCCTTTTCTTTTAAAAATTTTAAATCCATAAATCGATTGTATTACTCCAATTCATCCGCCGCATATACATGCATGTATTCGGATTTGTCATAAGCATGAAGTTCATCAGGATTGAAAAATCTCTTCACCTCAACTTCTGCATTTTCCACACTATCCGAAGCGTGAATCACATTACAAGAAACACTCATTGCAAAATCCCCACGGATTGAACCGGACTCAGCTTCGCGAGCCTTGGTAATACCGGTAATATTTCGTACAGCATCCACAACCTCAAGACCCTCCCAACACATCGCAATCACGGGAGTACTCTGCATAAATTTGGCCAAACCGGGAAAAAACGGTTTATCGGCAATGTGCGCATAGTGCTCACGCAAAATCGCTTCATCCAAAGCCATCATTTTGCAGCCCACAAGCTTTAGCCCCTTCTTTTCAAAACGGGAAGTAATATCCCCAAAAAGCCCGCGCTGAATAGCATCCGGCTTAACAAGTATCAAAGTTTTTTCAGCAACACCATTAGACATAACAAATAGATTAAAAAATAGCACCGGCATTCTAGCACGGCACCAACGAAAGTAAAGAGCTCAAAGCCTACACCTCCAAACTCAACTTAACCCCTTCCCCAAATTTTGTACCTTTCGGCAACTCAAACAAATCCGCACCCGGATTAACATCCACATAATAAACTCCCGGACTTGATAAAGTTTTAACAACCGCCGAATCAACAGAATTTCCATCCGCATCCAAAACCCTTTCCCCTTTCAAATTTAGTCCAAAATCAACCACACCTTTCCCCTCAGGAACAACAATTTTCAATTTTCCATATTTCATATAATCCCCGGAAAAACTCATTCCATTCACCAACTCAACCCCTCCCCCGGAAACAACATATTCTTCCCCATTCTCCGCCTCAATTCCTTTAACAAAATTTTCAAGTGACTTCCCCATCTCAGCTTCACCACTAAGCACTTCCACAAACTTAGAAGTCATCTTTTTCATAGATTCAGTAAACGATTTTACAGCCTTACCAGCCTTACCCGGCAAAACAGCCCCAAGTTTATCAACAGCTCCAAGACCAACACCCTCAACTCCGGCAAAACCCATCACAAGCATCCAAAAACCTGCCCCCTTATTAGTGCCATCAACAATTGAACGAACATAAGATTTAGGATCGGGCAAACCAACAATACTAAATAGAGCCCCAAACAAAGGGTGCTTCAAAACCGCCTCAACCTTTTTCTCATTCCCCTCCTTCTTCAATTTTTCTGCTCTTTCCAAATTCTCCTTATTATCATAAGCCTCATAATCCTTTTTAAACTCATCCGTCTCCACAAATTTCAAATCAACAATTTTGCCATCCTTAATAGAAAAACTATAATCAACACCATAATTTTTAGTCTGATCCTCCAGCATCGCAACCAAACTCGGCCACTTCGCATCAAACTTTTTTTCAATACTGCTAATCAAATGCTGAGCATAAAATGCCGGAGCCACATCAAGCGCCGCAACTTTAAATTCCTCAGCATCATCACCAAACACCTTCAACTCCTCATCCAACACCCCGGAGAAAACCTCAGTCAACTCAAATTGTCCTTTCAGAGCCTCTCCCAATTTTTCCCAAATATCTTTGGTACCAAAACTAAAACCTTTTTTTAGAACCAACTCAGACTCAACAGGCTTCTCAATATTAATTTTCAATCCCTCCCAAAAACTTGTCGCAGTAAACAAAGCTTCGGCTTGTTTGCGCCCCTGCTCCTCCCGGGATTTAATATACTTTTCCTTCCAAACTTCAAAATCTTCACCATCCTTCTCAATCATTTTTCTATACTGATCTTCCTCCAAATCTGCAGGCGAAAAAGGACTCCCCACCCTCTCACGGGCATAATACGAGTAAACTTCCTGATTTGTCGGTTGTTCAACAGCCATATATTTTTATTATCTCAGAATTATACCACAAAAACCCCACCACATCAACAAAAACTAGAACTCCACCACATCATACTCCAATTCCATATCATCCAAATCATTCACCTCCAACCTCCTCTGCGAAAGAGTGTAAATATAATCCCCAATTCGCAAAATCCTCCTAATATCTCTATCTCCGGACCAATACAAGCCGGATCTCTTCTCTACCTCCTCAGCCTCGTAATGAGTGGGTGTCCCAATCAACTCAAACCCCTCCTCCGGAGTTATTTTATAAATGTAAGCACCCTGAAAAGTATAATCGCCATACTCATCACCATTTGCAGTTAAATCATCCTTCACCTCAGCCTCAAGCTCCGCAAGCAAAACCGGAAAAGCCAAAAGATTCCTGCCTTTCTCAAATAACAAAGCTTTATGATTACTCAAAAGCTCACTATCCGTCCCCCTGTCTCCAATAACCAACTTATGAAGCTCAATGGGATTCTCCACATCAGTCACATCAAACATCGCAACCTTAAGCCCTTGATACCAGGCAAAATCCAAATTCCGCCCACCTTTCTCGTCCTCAGTCGGCTCAACAGTATCCTTCCCAAATCCAATCACATAATCATCACTATAAATATGTAAATAATCGCTATATCCAGGAATTTTCAGTTTTCCCAAAATTTTCGGTTCCTGATGATCACTCATATCCAAAACAAAAAACGGATCAACTTTTTTAAAGGTTACCAAATAAGCCTTATCCCCAGAAAATCGCGCAGAGTAAATCTTTTCACCCGGTGCAATATCCTCAACACTGCCCACAAGTCGCATATCCTTATCAAAAACATAAACACCACTGCGTGAACTACCATCCCAAACATTTCCAACAGTAGTAGCTACCCGAAAATGCTCATCGTATTCATCCATCGAGAACTGATTAAGCACAGAACCTTCAACCTGCCCTTTCCCCAGGTATTCAATATCATCCGCAAGACTAAACTTATGAATAAAAGTTTGTTGCTCAAAATCAGAATCATCAGTTGAATCCCAAATTCCCCAATCACCACCATAATTTTCCGAAACCAAATACAAGTTTTCAGTCGAAGCATAAACATTATCGCTTCCACCCAAAATCACCTCCCTTCTTATTCGGGAATTATCATCTTCAATATCTATTCCCGCCACAATTGTAAATTGCGAACTTTGAGAACCGGGCACATACCAAATATCTTCACACCGAGAAAGAGCCGCAGTTGCATCCTTCCCCGTATCACCAAAATACGGAATCGGCTCATCCAGCTCATTATAACCGGAATAACCATACTTATTTATTACCAAATAAACCATCTCACCAACCTTCCTGGAGCTGGAATAATATCCCTCAAAACTCACCCTTCGCATCAACTCAATTTTCTTGATATTCGAAATATCATACAAATAGAAGTCCACAGTCGCCGAACTTGGGCGAGGCATAATCTGGGCCACAACATCTTCATCCTGATCATCCAAAATAAACACATCCCCATAATTTTTACCAATCACCATCAAACGATCCCGCCTGGAATCCACATATATTTCCTCCGGAGTAAATCCAGAATCATCAAACTCAATCCTATTAATCTTGCCGACTTCATCCACAGGAGTAGCCCCAATAATTTCCACAACTCCCTTGTTAACATAAAAAATGTAATCACCGGTATTTTTCACAATATCCGCTTCATCAACACCCCCAACCTGCACATTGGTGGTCGAATAGTCGTCACTGCCAGTGGCTTCGCTGGACGATTCCGCAAAAGTGCCATCATCCACCAAGTCATAATAATAATAACTTTCCTCAACTAAATCCAAATAATCCTTAACATCATCACAAGAAGTAAACTTTAGAAGATTCCCCTCCTCTGCAAGTACCCTATTTTTTAAACCAAGATAAGACAAAGAAGTCTTTACACTAACATTATTTACAATTCGATAAATCATCTCGGCCATTTCGCCTCTGGTAACATTATGATCAAAACTGGCAATCGTTGTCGGAATCGCCGCCTTCAATTCTAAGGCCCTCACATAAACCTTATACCAAGCATCTCCAGACACTTCCCCCAAACTCAAATCCAAAACCTTTGTCACAATCTTACTGGCCTCAGCA
>JAHIRL010000150.1 GCA_018818755.1 Patescibacteria group bacterium | reverse complement strand
TGGAAATTTTGGAAGGAATTCGTGAATCCTTTGAGGATCATCATAATCTTCTTATTTCAGATGACGCAATCATGTCTGCGGTTACACTGTCAAAGCGTTATATTAACGATAGATTTCTCCCGGATAAAGCCATAGATCTGATTGACGAGGCAGCTGCAAGAAAAAGAATTAATTCGAAAACCAGTAATGATAAAATCAAAAAATTGCAGAAAAAATTGAATGGGATAACCCGTAAAAAAGAGGACTGCGTTTCGAAGCAGGATTATGAAAAGGCGGCTGAATATAGAAATGAGGAATTAGCAGTTTTGAAAAAAGTTGAGGAACTTAAGTTTACCAAAATTCCTCGATCAAAGCGTGAAAAGCTAACGGAAAATCATATTGCAGAAGTGGTTTCTTCGATGACCGGCGTTCCGGTTACAAAACTTGTTAAAGACGATATTGATAAACTTAAAGCTCTGGAATCTGCTCTTAGAAAAAGGATTGTTGGACAGACTGATGCTATTGATGCTATTTCGAAGGCAATTCGCAGATCTAGGGCGGGATTTGCTGATGAAAAGCGTCCTATTGGTTCATTTATTTTCATGGGGCCTACTGGTGTGGGTAAAACCGAGCTTGTTAGAGCTATTTCCGAGGAAGTTTACAATGATAAAAGTGCTTTGATTAAAATTGATATGAGTGAGTTTATGGAAAGGCACAACACTTCACGCCTTGTTGGGGCTACCGCAGGATATGTCGGTTATGAGGATGGTGGTCAGCTTACTGAGGCTGTTAGGAGAAAACCTTACAGCGTAATTTTGTTTGATGAGATTGAAAAGGCCCATCCTGATGTTTTTAATCTTTTACTGCAGATTCTTGAGGACGGGTGTTTGACCGATTCAAAGGGTCGTAGTGTTGATTTTAGGAATACAATTATAATTATGACTTCTAATATCGGTGCGAAAAAGCTTACAGAAAAAGCCGCGCCTATTGGATTCTTTGGTAAAGAGAATGAGGCGCAAAAAGCTGAACAGGATTTTGAAGCTATGAAGGATGAGATTTTGCTGGAATTGAAAGATCATTTTAGGCCTGAGTTCTTGAATCGTGTTGATAAGGTTGTGGTTTTCCACGCTTTGACCAATAAAAACATTAAGGAAATTGTAAAACTCCACCTAGGTTATCTTCAAGGACGCTTGAATCCAAAAAAGTTGATGCTTGAAACTACGCCGGGGGCCTTAGATCTTCTATCTGAAAAAAGTTATGACCCACAATATGGTGCGCGACCTGTTCGCAGAGCGATTCAGGAATTGGTCGAGGATCCTTTGACCGAAAAATTCCTGGATGGTGATTTTAAGGAAGGTGACAAGGTAAAGCTTGTTAAGAAAGGTTCGGGCTTGAGCTTGGAGAAAGGAAAATAGATTTGACTTTGGCGCAAATCCCCTTATAATGCTTTTGCTTTGTTTGATTCTAAGCTTTTGTAGTAAGGCCGCTTTTGATCGGAACAAAGCGAATATATTTAAGAGGCCTTACTTAACTAGTTATGACTAAAGATGATGTAAAATCGTCTGTAATGGGCGGTTTGGTAACAGATGATTATCAAATTGTGTTGCCAGAGCCAGGAACATTGGTTACTGGTGAAGTTATTTCCATACTAAAAAACAAGGTTCTTGTTGATTTGGATGGACATTCTACGGGGATTATTTCCGGCCATGAAGCGCATGATAGCGCAGGAACCTTAAAAAACCTTAGTGAAGGTGATGAGGTTACAGCTTTGGTTTTGGAGCCAGAGGATGATGATGGTCTAGTGGTTCTTTCTCTTAAACGCGCCAGTCAGAAAAAGACATGGAGTAAATTTAAGGTTGCATATGACCAAAATGAGACTATTACAGTTATTCCGAATGAGGCCAACAAGGGTGGTCTTCTGCTGAGTATTGATGGAATTAAGGGTTTCATCCCTGTATCCCAGCTTGCTCCTCTACATTATCCGCGTGTGGATGGTGCTGATAGTACTTTAATTTTGGCTAGACTTCAAAAATTGATTGGAGTTCCTTTGAGGGTTAAAATTATTAACCTGGATAACGAAGGTGGTAAGTTGATTTTCTCTGAGAAGGCGGCTGAAAGTGATATGCGTGATGATGCAATGGATAAACTTGAAGTTGGTCAAAAGGTTATGGGTAATATTAGCGGTATCGTTAAATTTGGTATATTTGTGACATTTAATGGGTTGGAAGGGCTTGTGCATATTTCAGAAATTGCCTGGGGCCATGTTAAAGATCCACATGATTACGGAAAATTGGGTAATGATGTTGAGGTCTTGGTTATTGGCAAGGATAGGGATAAAATTAGTCTTTCTATGAAGAGATTGGTTCCTGATCCATGGATTGAAGCAAGTAAAAGATATAAGATTGGAACAGAGGTTGAAGGTGAGGTAAATAGAGTTACGCCGTTTGGAGCTTTTGTAAAACTTGATGATGAGATTAATGGACTAATTCATATTAGCGAGATTAGTTCTGAAGAGGGAGCTGATATAAATAATTTTGTAAAAGTTGGTGACAAAATAAAGGCTAAGATTATCGGTATTGAGCCAGAAGAGCACAGAGTTGCATTATCCTTAAAGGCTGATGCGGGAGTTAAAAAAGCGAAAGTGGAGGAAAAAGAGGAAGTGCCTGCTGAAGAAGAGGAAGATCTGGATAAAGCGGCTTAGTTTTTAGACTAATTTGAGAGGAAGGTCTTTTATAGGCTTTCCTCTTTTTTATTGTTGTTTTCGTTTACTTCTTTGATGTTGTTGTCGATATCAACTTCAAATCTTAATTTTTGAGCCTTGGGGTATTCGCTTAGAGGGTAATTAAAGCTAAAACTATCCATATTTTCCATGTTTGTGTATGAATCAATATTGGAAAATACCTCTATGCCGTCAACATAAAGTCCGTACCTAAATGGAGTTTTGCCATCGATTGTTCCAGGCCCCAGGTTTGTTATTGTGCAGATTGCTTCGTTGGTCCCCCATTCCAGTTTGGCTTCAAGATCCGGAAGCTGTTGTGTATTCCTTTCGATAATTGGTGTGTCTCGAAATAAGTTTGCCTGGATGTTGTTTCCATCTCCCAAAAGTTTGTATCCTAAAACTGTTGTTACAGTAATTGCCAATGCAATTACTGCGATTTGTCTTTTTGTGTGTAGATGCATTTTGAAGTGGTTATTTAATCCAAATGGGGTTTTTCCAGAATCAGTGGCTCTACAGTTTTTCCGGCTTCGCCATCTGTTATTTTGTAGATATCTTTGTCCATTTTATTAAACTCTTTATATGCGCTGTTGTACATGTTTACTGTTGTGCCAAGGTTTCCACCGAGTTTTTGCATGTATGTCTCGTAGCTGTTCATATGTTTACTTAATTCCCCTACTTTCTGGATTATTTTCTTAACATTCTCCTCCATTTTTAGACCTTTCAATCCTTGCATTACCGTTTGAAGGTAGGCAAAGAAGGAGCTTGGAGAAACGATTATTACATGTTTTTTGAAGGCATATTCTACCAGGTCCTGTGAGCTAACATCTGCGGTTCCGACCTTGAAGGCCAGAAGGTTGTAATAGATGCCCTCTGCAGGAATGAACATAAAAGCAAAATCCGTAGTGTTTTCCTCTTCTCTAATGTACTTGGAGGTTTCGTCAATTCTCTTTTTTATATCCATTTTAAACTCTTTTTCCAGGACTTCTCGTCTGCTAGAGTCTTTTGATTCCTGGATTTTATTGTAGTTTTCCAGGGAAAACTTTGCGTCTATTGGGATGATTTTATCGTTAAAGAAAATTGCGGCATCTACTATTTCTCCATTTTTGAATTTGTACTGGAGCTTGTATTGGTTTGGTTGAAAGACATTGTTAAGTAGAGCTTCGAGGAAATACTCCCCCAGTATCCCCCTTTGTTTTGGATTTTTTAGGATGTTCTCGAGGCTTTGCATTTTTTCCGAGAAGTTGAGAACTTGCTTGTTTGTTGACTTTAGACTTGTTAGTTCTTCGGTAACCTCTTTGATCATTTTAGTGCTTTGAGTAAACTGGTTTTGGGCTGTTTCGGCACTATGCTTTATCCCCTGGTTTAACCTGTCGTTCATCTTTTCCAGTAGGCCCTGGGTTTCTTTGCGATTATCGTTTGAAGTTTCTCGCATCTCTTTCCTTAGTGCTTCGAAGTATTCGTAAATGATTTTCTGATCACTTTCTTCTTTTTTTGGCTTAAAATTAAGGTAAATCAGATAGCCTATTG
>JAHIRL010000149.1 GCA_018818755.1 Patescibacteria group bacterium | reverse complement strand
TGTCGTCTTAGAGATTACCCTGGCAATATCCTCCTCGGTCACAATAGGCTCGACATCCCCCTGACTCTTGCGCCATTCATTCTTGAGCCCCTCAAGTCTGGTCTTGAGCTCCTCCTCTTCATTACGCAGACTCAATGCCCGTTCAAACTTCTGGGCCTCAATCCATTTGGCCTTATCTACTATTACATCATCTATCTTTCGGTAGAGTTCCTGTATCTCCGGCGTGTAGGTAGACAGTCTGAGGTGGACCATAGAGGCCGCCTCATCAACCGCGTCAATAGCCTTATCGGGCAAAAATCTGTCCGGGACATACCTGTCACTCAGCCTAACGGCCGCCTCGATGGCCCCATCCGTTATGGTAACCTTATGATGTATCTCATACTCATCCCTCAGCCCGCGTATAATCCTTATGGTTTCTTCAAGGGTCGGCTGCTCAACCATGACAGACTGAAAACGCCTCTCCAAAGCCGCATCTTTCTCAATATTTTTACGATATTCAGAAGTTGTAGTAGAACCAATTAGTTGGATCTTTCCTCTGGAAAGAGCAGGTTTTAAAATATTAGCCGCATCAAGACTGCCCTCGGCACTTCCAGCACCCATTATGGTGTGTAACTCATCAATAAAAAGAATAATATTTGACTGAGAAGTTGCCTCATCGATTATTTGCTTAATTCGTTCCTCAAATTCACCACGATACTTTGTACCGGCCACAATCGAAGACATGGAAAGCGACAAAATTCTCTTATCCAGGATATTTTCAGGAACATTTTCAGTCGCAATGGCCTGAGCAAGTCCCTCAACAATTGCAGTTTTACCAACCCCGGATTCACCAATAATAACAGGATTATTTTTTGTCTTACGAGACAATATGCTAATTACGCGCTCTATTTCCTTTGTGCGACCAACGATGGGATCAACCTTATTGTTTCTAACTTCCTCAACAAGATCGGTTGTAAAATAATCCAAAGCGGGCGTACCAGAATCATCTTTCATATTTGGATCAGCCTTTTTCCCCTTACCTTTATGCTTAAAACCATCTTTGTAATTATCCTTAGGCTGTCCTGTTAAAACCCCCTGAAGACCTGCTAAAAAAAACTCAACAGGATTCATCATTTGTGAATTTTTAGGCATATTAGGATCAACAGCCTCACCATTTTTTGGCATTTGGCGAGCTTTTTCAAAAACCTCCATAATTTGCTCTTTAATATCGAGAGGAGAAACCTTCATATTTTCCAAAATAACAGTAGCGGCTGTATTATGCTGTGAAACTAAGGCAAATAATAAATGCTCTGTTCCAACAAAAGAATGTCCAAATTCATGAGCGATTTTTACAGCTTCCTCAATTACCTCTTTTGCATAACCACTAAGCCCTGCAACATCACTCGATTTAGCGGGAACACTGCTCCGTCCCACTGTATTCAGAACCAGATTCACATTATCAAGAGAAACACCAAAACTCAAAAGCACAGAAGCCCCTAAAGAGTTTTCCTGAGCCAAAATACCAATTAGAATATGCTCAGTTCCAACATAATTAAGCTTTGCCGATTTTGCCTTTTCCTGAGCTACGATCAAGGCATTTTTTGCTTCCTTTGTAAATTTATCAAAGTGATTAAAGTTTTTCATATTTATTTTTTATATGTCATTGCATTATAGCATAAACAAGGCAAAAATTTAACCCAATGTACTTTACCGATTAAGGTAAAAATTGTCTAACATACTTTCTCTATTCCGTAGATGTAATACTTAATGTAATAAGTTCAACAGTTTCACTATATTCTAGGGGACCATAAACATGATAGGTGTGACCACCAAGCTCTGCATAGAAAGAGACATCTCCAAAACCACTACTCTTATAAACCACCAAATCTCCATACTCTCTATATGGTAGAGCCGAACCGGGGACACCATCACCAACAATATCAAGAGATATAATCCCATCAACATCCTCAATCGGCTCATCCGATATCGCATAATGATGCAAAATTCCACCACTTGACCCCCTAGACCCTGCATAATACCAACCATTTGGGTATGCGGCACTAAACTTATAAGGCAAGCTTTCAAAATAAGTCATATTATCTAGCGCTACAGGAACTTGTGAACCAGGATTGGAGTCGGAGCGCTCCTCATTTTCCTCTAATGGCTCAACCTGCGCAGTTTCAGCAGAATCGCTAAGATTATCCAACTCACCATCAACAGGCAAAAATCTAAAAGAGTTCAACATTTCGTTAAAAATCTTTTTATTCTCAGGAATCGTTTGGTCCGCGGATTCCACAAAACTAATGTTGTAAACATAGGCAGACCTATAAATATGATAGCTATCACCAATTTTCACCGCATTAAGCCTATCCGGACCAAGAACATGCTTGTAGTTTTGATAATTACTCATACTTGAAAAAGTTTCAGCAAAATATGCTTCAAGAGGGTCAGC
>JAHIRL010000148.1 GCA_018818755.1 Patescibacteria group bacterium | reverse complement strand
ATAATATTTTTGGGCTACCATCTTAAAAAAGACAAAGAACCCATCACGACCCCCGAACAAACTCAAAAAGAAGAAGCCACTAACCCCGAAATCCCACGCACAGAAGAAAAAGAATCAATAACAAATCCCAAAAGCGCAGAACAATACCTTGAGGACAACCAGCCCGCCCTAGCCAAACAAGTCCTAATCCAAGAAGAAAATACCCAAAGCATCATCTATATAAGAACCTTGATAAATCTTCGCGATTTTGAAGGCGCAAAAACTCAACTGGAAAGTTTGGACCAAGATCAATACATCACAAAATACTACAAAGGAATTTTGGAAATAATCTACAAAAATTTTGAAGAAGCCAACAAAATTTTCAACGAAATAGAAAAGAGTGCAGAATCCGATACTCCGCCATCATCAGAAATCCTGGAAAAAACCAAAAATTTTAGCGAAAAATCCCGACTCTTTAGTTATTTTCGCGAAGGAGACCCCCTCTATATTCAAACCCTCCTGGCAAAAGCCCTAACTGAATCCGAAGAATATGATGCCGCAATCCCCTTACTCTACGATGTAATTAACCAAAAAAACAACTACCGTGATGCCTGGATCATCCTCGGTTACGCCTACCTCAAAACCAACAAAATAACCGACGCAATAGATTCCCTTTCACAAGCCGAAACACTTAACCCATCAAACCCACAAACCCTTTTCTTCCTCGGACTCGCCTACTACGCCAACAGCAATTTAGAAAGAGCCGCTTACTATCTGGAAGAAGCGGAAAAAACCGGATTTGAACCCAAAGATATCATCCATCTAAAACTCGGCGAAATCTACGAACTTCAGAAAAAAAGCCAAAAAGCCGCCCAAAGATACGAAATGCTCATAACCCTAAACAAAAGCAACATCGACGCTTTTATAAAAGTTGTATATCTAAACATCGAAAAACTCTCCCGCCCGGAAAAAGCTTTAAGCTACGCCGAACAAGCCCTTAACCTTTTCCCCGACAATCCCATGAGCTACAACCTCATAGCTTGGGCCCAAATAGAACTTGAAGATTACAAAACCGCTAAGAAAAATCTCGAAGCCGCACTAAGACTTCAGCCCGATTTCGACGCAGCCCACCTTAATTTCGGCAGACTTTACGAAAAAAAAGGGTCACTGGAAATTGCGAAAGACTACTATCAAAAAGCTATCACTCTTGGGCATGGAAATTCAATTTCAGAACTAGCACAAGAAAAATATGATAAACTTAATTCCGAACAAAATAAAAACCTAAAAGCTAACATAAGCTCACCTTAACCCTCCCACACTATGAATCTATTATTCGCCACACTAGCTTTCGTCCTTGGTACCGCAATCGGCAGTTTTTTAAGCGTTATCATTTATCGATTGCACAACAACAAAAAAGGAATCATATTTTCGCGCTCAATCTGCCCACACTGCAAGAAACGCCTCAAATGGCGACACATGGTTCCAATTTTTAGCTGGCTATTTTTAAGAGGAAAATGCGCATATTGCAGTAAAAAAATCTCAGCACACTACCTACTTTTGGAAATCACAACCGGCCTCACATTTTTAGTTACATTCCTGGAATTTAACTTCCTACAAGCCATCCCCTCAATCATAGACTCAAGTATCCTACTCTACACAGTAGATTGGTACATTCTTCAACAATTCCTTTTCTACATAATCGAATTTTCACTACTAATAGGAATTTTTTTCTACGATCTGATTTATCGCATCATTCCCGACACCTTTTCACTATCAGCCATCGCAATCGGTATCGCCGGAGGATTGATTTTTGGAGATCCAACTTGGCTCAACATGCTCTTGGGAGGCGCTCTCGGATTCCTCTTCTTCTTCCTGCAATACATCGTTTCCCAAGGCCGCTGGATCGGCGGAGGAGACTTGAGAATGGGAGCATTAATGGGAGTACTGCTCGGCTGGGAAAAAACATTACTGGCTCTAGCCGTCGCCTACATCCTGGGAACAATAATCAGCATCTATTTGCTCATACATAAAAAAGCCAAAGGAAAAACCCAAATCCCCCTAGGGCCATTTCTGGTTATCGGTTTAATTGGAACATTATTTTACGGAGACATAATTATGAATTTTTATCTAAACATCTTAATCCCCTAAAAGATGAAGCAAAAAGCCTTACTAATTGTTCTGGATGGATATGGTGAAGGAAAAGATTACCCTGGTAACGCCATAACCCAAAGCAACACACCTTTTATAGATGACCTGCGAAAAAACTATCCCCACACCACATTGCAATGTATTGGTGAACATGTCGGATTGCCGAAAAACAGTATGGGAGGCAGCGAAGTGGGCCATTTCACAATGGGCGCAGGTCGAATTGTTTATCAATCATTGGAAGAAATTAATCGTTCAATAAAAAAGAAAACATTTTTCAAAAAACCGGATCTACTAAAAGCCGCAAAGAACTGCAAAGAAAATGATTCTAAATTCCACATCCTGGGAATGATTTCAGATAAAGGCGTTCACTCGCACATCGATCATCTTTTTGCTCTTCTGGAATTTGCAAAACAGCAAAAACTTAAAAAAGTATACATTCATGCCATTACAGACGGGCGGGATGTTCGGGAACGCAGTGCAGACGAATTTATCAAATCCATTCAAAAACACATCAAAAAACTCAAACTTGGGAAAATCGCCACAATTGTCGGACGATACTTTGCTATGGACAGAGACAAAAATCTCAGCAGAACCCGCAAAGCCTACAAACTATACACACAAGGCTCCGGCCTCAAAGAAAAAGATGCCCTAAAAGCCATTGCCAAAGAATACAAACGCGGCACCGAAACCGACTATTACATCAACCCAATAATTCTGGAAAAGGATGGAATTATCGAGAAAAAAGACTCTGTTGTATTTTTTAACTACAGAACGGATCGAGCCGCCCAGCTAACAGAAATGTTTACAAAAGAATTAAAACCACACTTCGTTTGCTTCGGCCCATACAGCCACACAGCACCTATTCTCTTCCCCACAAACACCGTAAAAAATAATCTTTCTGAAGTTCTTGCATCCAAGGGTAAAAAACAACTACGCATCGCCGAAACCGAAAAATACGCCCATGTAACCTTCTTCTTCAACTCACAAATCAAAAAACCCTACAAAGGCGAATCACGCATCCTCATCCCATCTCCAAAAGTTCCCTCCTACGCCGACAAACCGGAAATGAGCGCACCTCAAATAACAAAAACTCTAATCAAAGAACTAAAATCTCGAAAGGTCTACGACTTCATCGCCCTAAATTTTGCAAACTGCGACCTTGTCGGCCATAGCGGCAATTTTGAAGCTACTGTAAAAGCCGTCGAAACCCTAGACGACTGCCTTTCTCAAATAATTCCCCTAGCTCTGGAAAAAAGCTACGAAATTCTCCTAACAGCAGATCACGGCAACGCCGACATGATGACATACCCCAACAAAGAAGATTGCCCTGCCCACAGCCTAAATCCAGTTCCATTCATCTATATCTCAAACAATCCAAAAATCAAACTACGCCAGGGGCGCACCCTAGGACTAAGAGACATCGCCCCCACAATCCTGCAGACCCTCGGCATTAAGCCACCGAAAGCAATGACCGGAAAATCCTTAATATTAAAGAAATAACAACAACTCAAAAATGAAAGCACTAATCCTAGCCGGAGGCGGCGGTACCAGACTTTGGCCCCTTTCCACCCCCGAAAAACCCAAACAATTTCAAAAATTAATCTCAGATAAAACAATGTTTGAGGAAGCACTTGAATTAGTGAATTTTCTTGATCCCAAAGACATATTCATCGCCCTGAACGAAAAGCACATTGAACTTATAAAAGAACTCGCCCCCAACATCTCCGAGCAAAACTACATAATCGAACCCGCCCTGCGAGACACAGCCCCTTGCCTCGGATATGCAGCAGCAGTAATCGAACAAAAACACCCAGGAGAAGCCATCGCAACCATCTACGCCGATCAAATAATCAAAAATAAAACCGAATTCCAGGAAAAACTCCGTATAGCTGTAGAAGTAGCCGAAAAACAAGGCACCCTAAACATCATCGAAATTCCAGCCGCCTCTCCAAACCCAAACTACGGATATGTTAAACTAAAAGAGCTTGATCAAAAAATCGGTGAAACGGAAGTTTACAAGCTCGACCATTTCGTAGAAAAACCAAACGAAGAAACTGCCAAAAAATTCATCGAAGAAGGTAATTACCTCTGGAACACCGGTCTTTATGTCTGGAAAGGAAGTACACTACTCGAAGCTTTCCGCATCCACCAACCAAAAACCTACGAAATCCTCCAAAAAATCATCAAAAACCCCGAAACCTGCCACGACCTCTACCCCACTCTCGAAAAAATCTCCATCGACTACGCTATCATGGAAAAAGTTGATCCATCTCAAGTAAGAATCATCAAAGCAAACCTAGAAATAGTCGATGCCGGCAACTGGGAAGCTATTTATAAAGAACTGGCAAAGACTCCCGGAGAAAACATCACCCGCGGCCCCGTAAGCCTAGAAGACTGCGAAGGCTGCCTAATTTACGCCGACAACCAAAAACCCCTCAAACTAATTGGCCTCAAAAACCAGGTAATAATCGACAGCCCGACAGGTCTGCTGAATTGTAGTATGGAAGAAGCCAAAAATATTAAGAAACTCCTCTAATCTTAACTTCCAATTGCCCTTTTTTTCCTATATATTATTGGGGAATTTTGTAAAGACCACATATGAACGATTCCCCGCATCAAGTTCAAATAAAACCAAAACCCTGGGGCGAAGAAATCTGGTTTGCCCACAACGACAAATACGCTGGCAAAATCCTCAAAGTAAGCAAAGGACACCGCTACAGCCTGCAATATCACGAGAAAAAAATCGAAACTCAGTACATCTATAAAGGAAAAGTGAAATTTACTTACGGCACAGATGAAAACAACCTGCAAGACAAAATTTTAAACGAAGGTGACAAAATTGATGTTCATCCCTATACTATCCACCGCCTTGAAGCTCTTGAAGATAGCGAGATTTTTGAGGTTTCTACGCCCGAACTGGACGATGTTGTAAAACTTTCCGACGACTATGGCAGAGACGGAAAAGGCAACAACGAAGACCTGGATCGCCAACTATCTCAACAAAATAATAATTAACTTTAAAAAAATGAAAAGATTTCTAAACTGGAAAATTATCGCCACACTTCTATTAGTATTGGTCTTTGGTTTTTACAGTCTCCCCCAACAAACTCAAAAAACAATTCTTCCATTTCTGCCGGACTCAATCACAAACACCAAAATTCACCTAGGGCTAGACCTTCAGGGAGGATCCCAACTGGATTATAAGATTGATCTGAGAAAAGTGCCCGAAGCCGATCGGGAAGACATTATTGATGGTGTGCTGGAAGTTATTGAAAGGCGTGTAAACGGACTGGGAGTTGCCGAACCAAACATTTACACATCAGAAATTGCCGGTGAAAACCACATTGTGGTAGAACTAGCAGAATCAGCTACAATAAGCCAGGAAGATGTAGATACATACCTCGGAAAAGAAGGAGTGAAAGTGGGAGAACTAACGGACGATCAGAAAAAATTAGTCAGTTTGGAAAAAGCAAAAGCAACAGTCGGAAAAACCATCCAATTGGAATTTAAAGAAGAAAAACAACAAATAGATCCCGAAGAAAAAGATCGTATCCATGAGGACGCCCAAAAAACACTAAATAAAATCAAAGAAGGAGCAGATTACGAAGTTGTCGCACAGGAAGAGGTTCAGGCCTTTCCGGGACTCGCAAAACACGATACTTCGGAATATGTCTTTGAAAGCGAACTCCCCTCTTATTTAAAAGAAAAGCTTACAACAATGGAGATTGGTGAGTTTTACGGCCTAATAGAAACCGGCGGAACTTTTGTAATTAACGAATCCGGACAAGCCGTCGAAGATAGCGGTTATGGAATTGTAAAACTCGTTGATGTTGACGAAGCCGTAAAAGATGAAAAAGAAGTAGCAGTAAGCCACATTTTAATAGCTTATGCGGGAAGTGAACAAGCCGATGAAAGTATTACCCGCACAAAAGAAGAAGCCTACGAACTTGCAAAAGAAATAAAAGCAAAAGTGGATCAAGGAGAAGATTTCGCAATTCTAGCCCAAGAAAATTCGGACGATGCCAGCAATAAAGACCAGGGAGGAAGACTTTCCACCCCCGTAACAGGAGACGGAACTTATGTTTACGATTTCGAACAAGCCGCTTTGGCCTTTGAAAAAAGCGGAGATATAAGTGACATCGTCAACACTAAATTTGGATACCACATCATTAAAGCCGACGAAGTCCTTACTGATATCAAAGAAAAACAATACAAATACGAATTACTAACTTACTCAACTCTTCCAAATCCCTGGAAAGAAACCGGATTAACAGGAAAACACTTTATTCATGCGGATGTTCAACTTGATCAGTTCTACCAACCATATGTAACAATCCAATTTAACGATGAAGGAGCCAAACTTTTCGAGGAAATAACAGAAAGAAATGTCGGGAAAAGAGTAGCGATTTTCGTGGGAGGAGATCAGATTTCCGCCCCTGAAGTACAAGGGAAAATTGCAGGAGGATCGGCACAAATCACCGGTGAATTCACAACAGACGAAGCAAAAAACCTGGCACGAGATCTAAACACAGGCGCAATCCCCGCTCCAATCGTCTTAACCGGAGAATATACAATCGGAGCCACTCTCGGACACGAAGCTCTTACAAAAAGTCTTACAGCAGGCCTTATCGGCCTAGCATTAGTAATAATCTTCATGGTTCTATATTACAGAGCCGCCGGAATTATGGCCGCAATCGCTCTAGTTGTTTATGCCTCAATTTTCCTTTTCCTAATAAAATCCGAGCTACATGTGGGAATTGCCTTGCTAGGAGCACTAGCCGTATTTGGATTTCTGGTATTTAAAATCATCAACAACAAAGATTCCGCATGGGAAAAAACTCTTTCCTTCCTACTGAGTTGTGTGGGATTCTTCTTCCTAATATTCCTACTCAAAACCGGAATAGTGCTAACACTTGCTGGTGTAGCGGGAATTATCTTATCAATAGGTATGGCCGTAGATGCCAACATCCTTATTTTCGAAAGATTTAAGGAAGAACTAAAAGAAGGAAAACCATATAAATCCGCTGTCGAATCCGGATTTAATAGAGCCTGGAGCGCCATTCGAGATTCAAACTTTTCAACACTCCTAACATGTGCAATCCTTTTCTACTTCGGTTCTTCAATCATCAAAGGATTTGCCTTCAACCTGGCCGCAGGTATTTTGGTCTCCATGTTCACAGCAATTACTGTTACAAAAACTTTATTGCAAAGCTTCATCGGAACAAAACTTGCCGAAAACCTAAAAGCCTTTGGAGTTAATCCGGCTAAAAAAGAAAACAAATTCAACTTCATCAAAAATTCAAAAACTTGGCTCACAGTATCCGGTGGACTCGTAACTGCCTCCCTAGCCGCAATCATCATCTTTGGTCTCAACCTCGGACTGGACTTTACGGGAGGAAGCTTGATGGAATTCAAATTTTCAGAACCGGTAGAAAAACAAGTTTTGGCAGACACACTTGTTAGCATCGAAGAAGAAATGCAAGACGGATCCATTGCAGTTGTAAATGAAAGCCCGAAAGAAACTGTTGAAGGAGAAACCGTAATTAGCGCAGACCCTACAACGAAAATAGATCTAACAAACATCCAGATACTAGCATCAGAAGAAAACTCCTTCGTTGTAAAAACCAAATACCTGGATTCATCAGCCCACAAAACCATCGTAGAAAAAATGAAAGAGACTCTTCCGGAATTCACAGAACCAAGATTTACAACAATAGGGCCGGTTATCGGAAAAACTCTACTGGAAAAAGCTGTAATTGCCATAATATTCGCATTGGTAATGATCATTATCTATGTAGCAATCGCCTTTAGAAAAGTCCCAAAAGAGGTAAGCCCATGGCGTTTCGGAGCCTGCGCAATCGCCGCACTAGCCCACGACATGCTCATTGTCACAGGAGTTTTTGTTATCCTCGGACAATTCTTCAATGTAGAAATCGACGCCCTTTTCATAACCGCGATGCTCACAGTATTCGGTTATTCCGTAAACGACACCATCGTTATTTTCGACAGACTGCGTGAAAGACTAATTACAAAAGAAAGAGACGAAACTTTGGAGCATGTGGCCAACCAAGCCCTTCGCCAAAGCTTCACAAGATCAATCAACACTTCTCTTTCAACATTATTCACACTTGTTGCAGTATTATTATTGGGAAGCCCATCGATCTTTTACTTCATTCTGGCTCTAACTTTGGGAACAATCGTCGGTACTTATTCATCAATATTCACAGCGACTCCATTGCTTATTAAATGGACACTTAGAGCCGAAAAGAAAAAAGAACGCACTGACGAGGCATAAATCATTGCAAAACTGGAACAAATACAATAAAATTTGAGCGGCCCAAATCCTGGGTCGCTCTTCACGAGTTTTTGCGGAGAAAAAACTTGCCGCTCGCACATAGGAAATCCTGCGAGCGCAAGCGAGTCCCGCTACTGCGGGACGAGCTCCTTATCCCAAAACTTGCGCCCGTAGCTCAACTGGATAGAGCACCGGTCTTCGGAACCGGGGGTTACAGGTTCGAATCCTGTCGGGCGTACCACACAAATTTTGCAAAGCAAAATTTGCCGCTTGCCCCTTGGGAAATTCGGACAAGCGCAACTGTGAGCGAATGCGAACTCCATTTCCAAAAAAACTTCAGCAATTGCGAGAAACTACTTTTTCTCCAATTCAATTCTGGTTTGAAAACTTGTTGGATTATTAGAAACGGGAGTTATATTCGGACCATGAGCAGCAATACTGACCTTCCTTTTGAAACCGTTAGGATTTTTCTTGGCTGTTTGTAAAAAAACTTTTCGCATAAGCAAAATTTCTTCCTTCAGTTCGTTCTCATTCAAAGCCCTATTATCCATATCATCATTCATGTCCTGCTCCCAAAGACTGCCCGGAGCATGTACACTCATCAAAGTCAAAAACTCAGGCGCCAACTCTCCCAATATTTTTCCTGTATCTTCAGCATGCCGCTCAGAAAATTTCTCTCCACCCAATCCCGGCATAACAGTAATCGACATCCCAATACCGGCATCATTAAGCATTTTCCCGGCCTGCGAAACAGATTTTGACCTATATCCTTTCCTGCTCAATTTAAGAACACCATCATTACAACTTTCCACTCCCCAATAAACCATATTCAATCCACTTTCTTTTAACCTTTTCAAACCTTCCTCTCCATGCTTTTTTATAGCCAAAGTATTCGCATATGATTCAATCCTCCTCAAAACCCCCAAATTTTTACGAGCATACTTCAAAATCTTGCACAGATCATCCGTTTTCATAGATAAACCGTTACCTCCACTCAAAAATACTCTTTTAAACTGTTTTTTCATCACCCTTGCTCCCAAATACTCCCAAATCAAATCAAAATGCTTCTCAAAATCCTCAAAGTTTTTCAAAGAATAATCTTCATTTTCGTACAAATTACAATATGAACATTTTCCGTGACTACAACCCGTCGAAATCTCAAATCGAATCACATTAGACCCGGAAGAACTTGGCGGAGCAGCGGGATACACCGAATAAATATCTCTATCAAAATACAACAGCCTGGTTGGAAGCAAAGCCTTACCCTCGGTATACTTTATATCCCTGATAATATGCTCACAAATATATTCTCCGAATTTATTATCAATTCTATGGTCATGATCGTTAAACTCTACCTCCATTTTCCTTAATGGCCCCAATAACTTTCCCATAAAATCATCCATCAAAAAGGTGTAATCATACCCTCCAAGCACCCCTTCATAAACCGGCTTGGAATTTTCAACTCTATTCAAAAGACCATATGAATAATCAGCAGGATCATAATTCCCCCATCGGGCAAGTAATTCCACCTTATACCGCGGATCATCATTCTCAAAGTCTTTCAGCTCAAAATAATCAACAGTCTTGGCTGTAACACCAAAAGTAAGATCTCTGATGTACACACGGCCATTCTTCACTCCAATACCTTCAACAAGATATTTTTTAATAGAACCACGATTATTAATACTAATAATGTCTCCACCCTTAAAACCACCTTTTTCACTCTGACAATCAACCAACTCGCCATCAAACTCCAAAGTTCTTATCGGATAAGTTTTCGGTTCCTCAACAACACAAACATCCATCCCCGAATTTTTAAGAAACTGATCAAAAATACCATGAACAGTTTTGATAATTTCATCATTAATTCCACAATTAGCAAAGAAAGAATCCACCATAGCGTCAAAAATCCCACTAAAAGAATTTTTCAATTCCGGATCAATTTTATCAAAAACACTACCCGCACGATCAAAAAACTTCTTCTTCAAGCCGGAAAAAGCCTGTGCCAGGTTTTTATTGATAGTAGACAACTTATTATTCACATCCGAAAAACTCATATCACTCCGAATTTCAAAGCCATTTTCTCCATAAACCTCTTTCATAATAAGAGCAGTAACATCAAACTCATCAAAAATCTCTCTTATCAAAGACATTGCATCAGAAACATGCGCCCTCAGTTCAGTCTTTTTGTCCGCAAAAAACAATTCATAATAAGCTTCCTGCTCTTCCGGTTTTTCAAAAGCCGGTTTTCCATTTACAAAATACTTAAATTCACGATTCATTGCCCTATCAAACATCTCACTAACCCCATTAAACCCAACTCCCACAACATGCCGCGCCGCATCCAACGGATTAGCATAATCACCCAGCAAGTTTGAAAAATATGTCGATCTTTTTCGAAACAAATCCGGATTCATATAATAATCCTCATTCCTTCCAAACAAAGGAACCAGATACTTAGCCACATTTAAAACCAAATCATTCACAAAATCCGGGAACTTTTCAATGATATTTTCCCTGGGAACTTCAACATGTCTCAGGTTGCCACCGATTTTATGCTCTGCAGAAGTCCGCATATAGGTGCAAGACTCTCTCAGTAATTTCTCCAAATCAAACCGTTCCCTCTGTTCCCTCAGATAATCGGCGATCTTGGACAACTGCTCATCACTATAATCATCCTTAAAATTCTCCTTCAGTCCGGCAAAGAAAACATGGTTATAATCCTGAATTTCCACAGAAGTCTTACATAAATCAACTTTCTCAATTATCCGATCATAATTTTTAAGCGGAAAAATGTGATTCAAGCGTTGAAGTAAATCCTTAAATTCCACACGCATCAGCATTTCAACATACTCATCAAAGACATTTTCCAGTTTAAACGGCTCGTCTTCAGCAGAAATTTTATTAAAATTCCTTGCTTCAAAAAAATTTTCTACAAATTCCGAATTAGTAACCCTTATCATCCCATCCTCACTACTTCTTCTCTCACCTTTAACAGTATCAATCGCGAAAACATTATCTCTTTTTGAAATATCAACCCCAAACTCCTCAGGATCATACTCTCCCCACCTATGAACCAATTCACACTCCTCCTCAAAAGCCCCTATGCTCCATCCTTCACACAACTGCTTCTCTACATTCCCCGATGAATCTAAAACACTAAAATAAACCAAAGTGGAACAACTCAAAGATCGATAAAGAAAACCCTCAACAAAAAGATATTTGCCATAATGCTTACTATGTTCATTCTTACACTTAACAATATCCCCAGCCTTATAACGATATTGGATCATGGTACAATCCAATTTCAACCAACCTTCTTGGTCTAAAAAAACAGTATTAAGCATAACCGATGAATAAGGGTATTTTTTCTTATCCAGCTCAAAATTCTCTTTCTCAAACTGTCTTTGAACTTCATCAAAAGTAACATCATCCCGATAAAGGGTTTTAGAAAATTCCAAAAGAGCATGCGGAAAAGGCGAATTCAATCCATCCAAAACCAGATTAAGCTCAGAATTGCTAGATTTTATAATACGCAACTCATCACTACCACCACGCCCAACCTCAGACACTTTTTCCACATTAGCAGGCACCTCGCAATTATGCGGACATCCCTCTTTTGACATCACTTAAATTAACAAATACGGAGAGTTATTAAATAGCATTTCAAACATCCTGTCAAACACTAAACGCTCATACATTTTAATCTTTGCATTTCTAAAAAAACACTATAAACTAAACAACCTTTAACTTAAAACACATGCCCCCCAAAATACTATACGCGGACGACGACAATTCATGGAGGAAAATGGCAGTAATGCGTTTAAAAAGAGCAATAAAGGAAGACATTGATTTCCTCGAGGCATCAAACGGAGAAAAAGCAATCGAAATCATAGAAAAAACCGCAAACGAAATATCTCTGGTAATCACAGATATCAATATGCCTAAGGCTAATGGCAACGAAGTTGCGAGAATAGCATTCAAATATGAAATACCCGTAATCACCTTTAACGCCAATATCAACGCTGTCGCAGATGATGTAAGAGCAAAATGCGCAGGAATATACGAAGTCGGATTAGACGGGCTGAAACAAATTATAGAAAAAATTAAAGAAAATCCCCAACCTGTCGTTGACATTATGTTCAAAGATGTTAAAATAAAAGCACGGATTTTTTAAAAAAACCATGCAAAGAATTAAAACCCCTGCAATAGAAACAACAGAAGGAAACGGAGTTCCTTTTGATGGCAAATTCTACCACATCCCCAGCGATGTTGAACTTGAAGCAAATCCGGATTTAAAAAACTCTCCAACACAAGCCATTGTAGAAAGATCTTCTACAGGACATGTAGACATCATTCAGATCCTCAACGACGCAAACTCCCGTTCACAAGATGTAATGAATCAGCTACAATAAAATCGTTTGAACATAACAAACGATAATGCACCCTTTCATAATCGGACTTGGAGGCGATAGCGGCAGCGGGAAAGGAACAATCGGAAGACTTCTTCTGGATGTTTTCGACGAAAAAAATCTCCTCACAATCAGCATGGACGCCTATCACAAATGGAATAGGTACGAGATGCGCAAACAAACTCTAACCCACCTAAATCCCAAAGCCAACAATCTGCGCCTGGCCGAAGATCACCTAAAAGATCTCAAAGAAGGTAAAACCATAAAAAAAGTGATTTACGACCATTCCACCGGACTTTTCACCCCACCAGCCGCAGTCTCTCCCAAAAAACTGATAATCATAACCGGCTTGCATCCCTATCATCGCAAATTGATGCGCAGGCTTTTCGACCTGAAACTCTTTATCTCGCCGGACGAAGATGTCCGTAAAAAATGGAAAGTCCATCGCGATATGAGCAAACGCGGATACAAAAACAAAAAATCTGTTCTCAAAATACTAAGCCAAAGAAAACCAGACTCCTTCGGATACATCCACGCCCAGGAACAATATGCCGACCTTTTGTTAAAATATTTCGAAATCGGTGATACAGACAACACTAAAGAAATGGAACTTGGCCTTAGCCTGATATTCAAAAAAAGACCAAAATACAGCCTGCAAATAATCAAAAAATCCCTCCAAAACAAAACCCTAAGAGCCATGCTCGAAGGAAAAGCTCTCACCCTCACCGGAACAGTCTCAAAAAAACAAATTGAAGCACTAGCCGCAATTCTCATACCCAAAAGCGAATTACTAAAAAAATCTCCAACATGGCATAGCGGGATGAAAGGCATAATTCAACTGATCTGCACACTGGAAGTCCTAAATAGACTTTAAAAACTTGGAAATAGGCCGATGCTCACGCACTCCACTCCAAATCCTGGTGAAAGTTTCCAAACCATTATCAAAAGTTCTTTCGCTGAACAAACCATCACAAACCGCATTCAAAAGAATATCAAGCACCCTTTCCCAACTTTGGGTATATTTCAAATCCCAAATACCCAAAACTTTCCTCACAAAATCCCCACCTCGAGCCTTAAAAGCCGTCATATATCTATTTCTATGCTCAAACACATGAGCATAAAGGCCATCCTGTGAAATCATTATATAATCCTTACAAATCTCCCAAATTAAATTATATTTATTATCAACAACATCCAAAATCTCACGCACATGAGCCATTCCACTTTTCACATACTCATCAATAAAAAAATCATCACTATTCAAAACAGTTTTATACAAAAGATTATGCTCAAAAACCAAATAATCAAAGATAACCTGCCACTGTTCCGGACTAAAACCTTCCGCCACCTTCAAAGCTGTCGGCCCATTCAAAATATAGGCTTCAATAAGCTCGGCTTCACGCCCCAAAGCATACCTTTGCAATAGCATATTTTTATCCTGTATATTCATAGCATAAATAATTAAGCCTGCAATACTACCACAAAAAACATTATTGTCAAGATCAATATTGACACAGGCTCTAAAATTGATTATAATTTAACTTCATATAAACAAAACCAATGAAAAAATACACCCTACTAATAGCCACCCTACTCCTAGCATTTACACTTGGCGGATGTGGAGAGGAAAAAGTAGCCAGAGAAACATCCGTACAACAAACCGCAAAAGAGGTGGAAATTTTTGATTTAAGCAGAGAAAAAGCGCAATTAACCTTTACCAAAACAGCCATCGCAAACTCTGAAAGCTCAAGTTATGTGATGCCTCAAGTTAGCGGAAATATAACCGATATTAAGGTGAAAGGGGGAGACAAAGTTGAAAAAGGACAAACTTTAGTTAGCCTGGGAGAATCACTGAGTACAGATATCTCCAATATCCAGTACCAAAGCGCAAAAGAAGGACTTTCACTAAGTGAACAGGCAAAAACAATCACAGAGGATTCGATAAAATACAGCTTATCCACAGCTTCAGACGGAGTATATACAGCTTACAACTCCTATCTAAACGCAGTCCAGACAAAGACAAACGCAGAAAACACTTTTGACCTCCAATACGACAACGCACTTTTAGCCCTAGACAACGCCGAGGAAAACTATCGCACAGCAAAAGATAACTATAACGACCTTCAGGATACAATTGACGATCTGGAAAACGACCTTTATCGCCTATCCCCTAATGATGCGGGATACAGTCAAATAGAAAGTTCTCTGGATCAGGCAGAATCACAACTTAGCAGTCTTCGCATGGCAAAAAACGCCGCAGACAACGGAGTTGAGCAAGCCGAAAACGCCATCGACCTACTTGAAGAAAACTTTGATGCCCAACTGAATCAACTGGATTTCGCAATAAACAACGCATATAGCCAATATCAAATCGCTCGCAAACAATATTATCAAGCAGCCAATTCCGCGGATTTACAAAAAATTCAATCCGAAAGCGCGTTACTTCAGGCGGAGACCAGCGCAAAAACCACACAACTTCAACAACAATACCGAAATATTAAAGCTCCTATCGCCGGAATAATCACCGAAATTTCAGCAGAAGAAGGAAACATGGCTTCACCCGGACAAGTTTTAATGACAATCGAAAGCCAGGATTCACTCTTAATAAAAACCGGCATCAACTTTGATGAAAAAGAACTTGTAGCAATTGGAGACACAGTGACTATTGAAGCCGATGGAAAAACGGTAGAAGGAGAAATAAGCGCAATCCTACCCAGTGCAAACAGTCAGACGAAAAAGATCGATTTAGAAATAATCGTTGAAGAACCAGAAAAAATTATCCCCGGATCATTTATCAAAATTAATTTCAACCCCGACACAAAATCAGCGATATACATTCCACTAAATAGTATATTCACTGCAAAAGGAGAAAACTATGTCCGCCTCGTCGAAAATGACAGCATCGCCATAAAAACGGTGGAAGTCGGGAAAGTTTTTGGAGACTACATTGAAATTTTAGGTGGGCTCAACGGAAACGAAAAAATCATCAAAGCCTCCACCGCTTTTCTTGAAGAAGGAGACAAAATCAAAATCGTAAACGATTAAAATGACTGATTACCTAAAAGAACAACTTGAAGAAGCAAAAAATTCAGCTTGGAGCTTCTTAATAAAAAGAAGACCAATAGCCTGGCTTTTGGTTCTAACCATCATTCTTTTTGGTTCTCTTGCCTGGGGCACCCTGCCAAGAGAACTACAACCGGAAATCGAAATCCCTTTTGCCGGAGTATCCGCAGTCCTTCCCGGCGCCAGCCCCACAGACACAGAATCCTTACTCACAGAACCACTAGAAAAAGAAATTGCCGATGTAGATAATATAAAAAGCCTATCCTCAACCTCAGGATTCGGTTTTTCCTCAATTTTTATAGAATTTGAATCCGGCACCGATATAGACAAAGCAGTTCAAGAAGTAAAAGACAAAGTCGATATGGTGAAAGGAAGCCTACCGGACGACGCAACAGACCCAATGGTCGCAAAAGCCGAAGCAAACAGCTTTCCTATCATCACTTTCTCCGTAAGCGGAGACAAACCCCTCTACATTCTGAGCCAGGAAGCCAAAAGAATAAAAGACGAGCTGGAAAAAATTCCCGGAGTTTCAAAAGTGCCCATTTTAGGAGACCAGGAAAAACAAATCGACATCACCCTCGATCAGAAGAAAGTCGAAAAATACGGATTCAACATCAATACAATTTCCGATCAAATAAAATACAGCAATAACAACCTTCCCATCGGACTGATCAGTTCCGACAAATTAAACTATTCGGTACGCCTGGATGACCGATACCAATCACTAAAAGACATCCAAAATATTCCCCTGCAACTAATCCCCGACCAAGATTCATTCACGACCATTTTACTAAAAGATATCGCCGAAATTAGAGAAGTATATCCAGAAAAAACCATAATCAGCAAAGTTTCCAGCGATGGTGAAAAATCACTACAATCCGTTTCTTTACAGGTTTTCAAAAAAGCCGGAGCGGATCTTATTGGCATTGCCGAAGATTCCAAAGCAAGAATAGATGAACTCGTGGCAGAAGGTTCAATCCCTCAAAACACAAAAGTAACCGTCACCACAGACAATTCCGTCTGGATAAAATCCGATCTTGGAGTGCTAACTCAAAACGGAATCCAAACAACAATCATAATTATAGTTATTCTATTTTTGGCTCTCGGTTTCAAAGCCGGCCTAATTTCCGGACTCTCAATTCCTATAATCTTCCTGTTCAGTTTTATAGTTTTAGACATTGAAGGACTATCAATAAACAGTCTTTCCTTATTCTCTCTGGTAATCGCTTTAGGGTTGATGGTAGACACAACCATTGTGATAATGGAAGGAATTTATGAAAACCTAAGCAGAGGACTCTCCCCCACAGATGCAGCCATTCTCTCCGTTTACACCTACAAATGGCCGCTGATCGCAGGGACATTCACAACAGTTTTCGCCTTTTTCCCCATGCTTCTAGTTAGCGGAATCCTTGGAGAATTTTTAAAAACCCTTCCCTTAACAATTTCCGCCGCCCTACTCGGATCACTCTTTATTTCCCTTACAATCGCTCCTGCACTGGCAACTGGATTCGTAAAAAGAGATCCCAACAAAGAACACGGTAGCTATCTGGAACCGATTTTTAAGAAAATTGGCGCAAAATTTGCCCCCCTCATTCAAAGAATTATCGAAACAAAAAAAACCAGATTAATGATAATCTTCGCATCAATCATCGCATTTATCTTAAGTCTGATGCTGCCCATTAGCGGGATGCTCAAAGTGGAAATGTTTGCCCAAACCGATCAAAACTATTTTATAGTCAGAATTGAGACTCCAAAAGGAACCGTCCTGGAAGAAACAAAAAAAATCGCTGAAGAAATCGAGGAATATGTATATAAAATGCCGGAAGTAGAAAACTTCCTGACAAACATCGGAACAACCGCTTCCGGCGGGATTTCCGAAAACGACAACTTCGGATCAGCAGGTGCCACCTCAGATTCCAATGTAGCAAACATCACAATAAACCTCACAGATAAAGAAGAACGGGATGTGAAAAGTTACGAAATCGCCCAAGAACTTGAAGAAGAACTAAGCTCATACACAAAGGCAAAAATCCGAATTGAACAAATCAGCGAAGGCCCTCCAAGCGACGCCGCGATTACAGCCAGAATTACCGGAAAAGACCTGGATTCACTAAAAGAAATCGCCAACGAAGTCGAAAAAATGATTAACGATATCCCCGGAACAACAAACACTCAACAAAGCCTAAAATCAGGCGTAAACGAATTTGTATTCAACCTCGACAAAGAAATCCTCGCCTACCACGGACTTTCTTCAATGCAGGTTGCCGGCACAATAAGAAACATAATTCAGGGTGTAAAAACCGACACAATAACTTTCGGGGATGACGAACTGGACATCTATACAAAATATAATCTTCCTACAGAAAACGAAAAGATTAATCTTTCAATTCACGATATTGAAAACTTCGAGATAGCTTCACCTAAAGGCTATATGGTTTCACTTGGCGAACTGGGCAAATACAGCTTCGAAGAAAGCCTTTCCAGCATCCAGCGGGAAGACGAAAAAAGAATAATAAAAGTTACAAGTGATATCGAAAAAGACGCCGACGCGGTTACAATCAACAATCAAATAGAAGAAAAAGTTAAAAATTTAAATTTACCAATAGGCTACAACATCGAATTTGGTGGAGACATGGAAGAAATAAACGAGTCCTTTCAGGATTTGTTTAAATCAATGATAGTGGCTGTTGTTTTAATCGGATTTACCTTAATCCTGATGTTCAACTCATTCCGTCAGGCTTTTGTTATTCTGGCAACACTGCCATTAGCTCTAATCGGTGTATTCCCCGGACTTATGCTGGTAGGACTCAAACTCTCCTTCCCGGCATTTTTGGGAGTAGTTGCTCTGGCTGGAGTAGTTGTAAATGATGCCATAGTTTTAGTTGATCGTATTAATTCCAACAGAGCCAGCAAAATGGAATTTGCGCGAGCAATCGCAGAAGCATCCAACGCCCGCTTACAGCCGATTATAATGACTTCCGTAACAACGATTGTAGGTATTTTGCCGCTAGCAATTACAAATGAATTTTGGTCCGGATTAGGCTTTTCCCTAATTTTTGGCCTGGCATTTTCAACAATACTCACTTTAGTTGTTATTCCGGTTCTCTATTACCGAATGGAAAGAAAAAACGCACTTTAAATTATGCCAAAAATAGGGTAGCTTTCCAGCATGGCATACATAAATGTACTCTTTCAACAGAAAGTCGGAGACAAACAAGAATTTCTCACCTACCAACACCACTCCCCCATCAAAGAGGGTAGTTTAATCACAGTCCCCTTCAGAAACCGCCTAAAAAGCGGCCTGGTCTGGAGCAACACCGAAAACAAACCAGATTTCAAAACCCTGGACATCCTGCATATACTCAAAGACAAACCCCTACTCACCTCAGATCAGCTAAAACTTATAGCTTGGATGAGTGAATATTATCTTTGTCCCCTCCACATCATCCTCAAACTCTTCATTCCCAAGCGAATTTTTGAAAACAAAGAATTCAAAAGACTCCCAAAGGATAAAGAACAAAAATTTGATACAAGTTCAAAAAAACTAAACAAAGAACAAGAAGCCGCATATCAAGAAATAAGCAACTCAAAGGAGAACAATTTTTTAATACAAGGAATTACAGGATCAGGAAAGACGGAACTCTACCTACAACTCACAAAAGAGCAAATCAAAAACAATAAGCAAGTGCTAATTCTCGTCCCGGAAATCGCCCTAACTCCACAGACAATCAATTACTTCCAATCCGGTCTCCAACAAAAAGCCACCGTAATAAACAGCAAGCAATCCGAAGGCGAACGCTACAAAGCTTGGGAAAACATCTGGAACAACAAAAGCAAGCTGATAATAGGCTCCCGTTCGGCAATCTTTGCCCCATTCCAAGACCTGGGAATGATAATTATCGATGAGGAACACGAATCATCATACAAACAAGACAACTCCCCAAGATACTGTACAAAAAAGATCATTGAACAAATACAAAAGAACAATCCAAAAATTAAAGCAATATACGGAAGTGCAACTCCTAGCATAGAGTCCAAATACACAAAGAAAGTAATCTTCCTCCACGAGCGCATCGGAAAAGCCGAACTTCCGGAAGTAGAACTAATAGACCTAAGGGACGAATTCAAAAAGAAGAATTTTTCCATATTCTCAGACCGCCTACGCGAAGAATTAATCAACATTCTAGCCCAAAAAAAACAAGCAATCCTGCTCCTAAACCGTCGGGGCTCAGCATCAGCAATCGTCTGTAGAGATTGTGGAGACAAAATCATCTGCCCAGATTGCGAAATTCCGATGACCTACCACAAAAGCACTATTTCCCAACCCACTCTTATCTGCCACCACTGTGGTAAATTTGGCAAAATCCCCAACACCTGTCCCAACTGCAAAAGCCAAAATATTAGACAACTCGGCATCGGCACTCAAAAAATTGAAGAAGCCCTAAAAATAGAATTCCCTCAAGCCAGAGTACTTCGAGCAGACAAAGACACAACTTCAACAAAAAACGGTTTTAAAAACATTTACGATGCCTTCCGCAAGCACGAAGCAGATATCCTCGTTGGCACCCAAATGATCGCCAAAGGCCTGGACATCGCAAAAGTAGACCTTGTAGGCGTAATACTTGCAGATATCGGACTAAACATTCCAGACTACAAAACCTCGGAAAGATCATTCCAACTCATCACTCAAGTAGCGGGACGCGCCGGCAGACACTCCGGCCAGGGAAAAGTGCTAATCCAAACCTACAATCCCGAAAACATCGCCCTCCAATTCGCCCGCACCCACAACTTCGAAGATTTTTACAAATACGAACTGACCCAAAGAAAACTCCTGCGCTATCCCCCATTCAGCCAACTCGCAAAAATCCTCATCGAAAATCCCTACAACAACGGCTGCACTAGAATCACCAAAGAACTGGAAGCTAATCTCTGGAAAATCGCCCGCGAACAAAACATAGCAAAAGACATAGAGATCAACTCTTATCCCGCTTACATAACAAAACTAAAAAACAAATATCGACAAATCGTCTTCATCAAAGACCTAAACTCAAAAGACCTGATCCACAAATTATTAGAAAAATTGCCAAAACAATATATAATGGACCCACAAATCAAAATAGATATCGATCCTCTAAACACAACTTAAATGAAAAGAATACTTTCTGGCATTCAACCCAGCGGCCGCCCACACCTAGGCAACTACCTTGGAGCCATGCGCCAACACATAGAAATGCAAGAAAAATTCGAGTGCTTTCTTTTTATTGCCGACCTCCACGCACTCACCACAGTTCGCAACGCCGAAGATATGCGCTCCCAAACTTTCGACCTGGCAGTTTCCTACCTAGCCTTAGGTCTAGATCCCACTCGCACAGTATTTTTTAAACAATCCGACCTAAGCGAACATGCTGAATTATGCTGGATTTTCGACTGCATCACAAAAATGCCATTTGTCGAAAGAGCCCACGCCTGGAAAGATGCCCAGAACAAAGGCAAAAAGGATATAAGCGTTGGCCTTTTCAACTACCCCATCCTCCAAGCAGCAGACATCCTGCTCTATCAGCCGGACCTGGTTCCTGTAGGACAAGACCAAAAACAACACATCGAAATGACCCGGGACATCGCCCAAAACTTCAACAACATCTTTGGCGAAACATTCAAGACACCCGAAGCGGAAATAAAAGAAGAAGTAGCCATCGTCCCCGGCACAGACGGAATGAAAATGAGCAAATCCTACGGCAACACCATCGAAATTTTCGCTGACGAAAAAACACTCAAAAAACAAGTAATGAGTATTGTCACCAGCTCAGTACCATTGGAAGACCCCAAAGACCCCGAGAGTTGCAATGTTTTCAACCTTTACAAGCTAATAGCAGACCCGAAGGAAACCAAAGAAATGGAAGATCTATACCAAAAAGGAGGTTTTGGCTATGGTGAAGCAAAAAACGCACTGTTGCAAAAAATCCTAAGCTATTTTGCCGAAGCCAGAGAACGCTACGAGAAAATCTCAAACAAAAAAGATTTTGTACACGACATCCTAAACGAAGGAGCAAAAAAAGCCAAAAAAGTAGCAGAAAAAACCCTGGAAGAAGCCAAAAAGAAAATTGGCTACATTTAATCTTGAACTTTTCTTCAAGCTGATCTAAATTGTCTGGGAAGGGCAAATTTTAATTTTTCATTTTGTGTAAATACATCTTTGTTACTGGTGGAGTATGCAGTTCCTTGGGAAAAGGAATAGTTGCGGCATCCATCGGGACAATTCTTAAAGCATCCGGACAAAAGGTTTTTATCCAAAAACTTGATCCTTACCTAAATGTCGACCCCGGAACAATGAGCCCTTTTCAACACGGAGAAGTTTTTGTCACAGACGACGGCGGTGAAACCGATTTGGATTTAGGCCATTATGAAAGATTCATCGACACTAACTTAAGCAAATTATCCTCAGTCTCAACTGGAAAGATTTACGGGGAAGTCTTGGATAAAGAAAGAAAAGGTGCATTCTTAGGCCGCACAATTCAAATTATCCCCCACATTACTGATGCTATCCAAAACCGCATAACAAAAGCCGCAGAAAAAAGTGAATGCGATATTATGCTTTGCGAAATTGGAGGAACAGTTGGAGATATCGAAGGACTCCCTTTCCTCGAAGCACTGCGACAATTACGAAACAAACTCGGAGCAGAGAACACATTATTTGTTCACCTAACTTTGCTCCCCTACCTCGAAGCATCAAAAGAATTAAAGACCAAACCTACTCAAGCATCAGTTCGTGAACTACGCTCAATTGGTATTCAGCCAGATATCATCTTTGCCAGAGCGGATCGACCAATCAAAAAAGAGCATCTCAAAAAAATTGCCCTTTTCTGTGATGTGGAAGAAAGAGAAGTCTTCCCCGCCCCAACCGTGAAATCTATATACGAAGTTCCACTTGGATTTCAAAAATACAATCTTAGCGAACTACTTGCCGAAAAACTAAATCTCGGAAAACTAAAACCAGATTTAAAGGAATGGGAGCAACTTGTAGAAAAAATTAAAACCAAACGGGAAAAAATCAAAATAGCATTAGTGGGTAAATACACAGGCCTCGATGATGCATATATTAGCGTAATCGAATCACTAAAAATAGCTTGCTACCACGAAAACCGCGAACTGGAACTAAATTGGATTTCCTCAGAAAAATTAGAAGAAAAAGATAAAGAGACCTGGAATAAACTAGAATCTATTGATGGAGTTGTGGTTCCCGGCGGATTTGGCATTCGGGGCACAGAAGGGAAGATTTTAGCTGCAAAATATTGCCGTGAAAACGATGTTCCATACCTCGGACTCTGCCTAGGAATGCAAATTATGACCATAGAATTTGCCAGACATGTACTAAAAAACCCTAAAATAACCTCCGAAGAGTTTGATGAAGACAATGTTTCCGGCAAAGAAAACCACATTATTCACTTTCTACCAGGCCAACATAAAGACGGCGAAAAAGGTGGTACACTACGCCTAGGTTCATACCCTTGTGAACTTAAAAAAGATTCAAAAACTCAAAAACTCTACGGCAAAAAAGAAATTAACGAACGCCACCGTCACAGATATGAATTTAACAATAAATTTAAGGAAAGTCTTGAAAAAGCCGGCATGGTTTTTTCAGGAATAAACCCAGATCAAAACCTTGTAGAGATTGCTGAACTTTCATTTCATCCATTTATGATCGGCAGTCAATTCCATCCCGAATTCAAATCCAGACCAAATAAACCACACCCACTTTTCCAAGGCTTTATTTCTGCTTCCAAAGGCCAAAAAATCTGATAAAATAGGGACGGACCTATAGAACCTCACTTCCGCCCAATGCCAACATATAAATACACCGTAGCCAATAAGGAAGGTAAAAAGCTAAACGGTGTTGTTGAAGCCCCTAATGAAACAACAGCAAGAAACGAGTTAAACAACCTTAACTTCTCCGTTTTGAGCTTAATGGAAGTTCAACCCTCTGAAACGGAAAGTAAAAACCAATTACCGAAATTTGTTTTTGAAGCATACGACAAAAGGTCACAATTTGTTAGTGGCACAATTCCCGCGCAAGATTCACAAAAAGCTTTTGATCGCCTACAAAAAGAATACAACTTGATGGTTACAGCAATCTGGAAAGAGGGTGCTACAAAAGAAGAAATCGAGAAAGCCAGAAAAAACGGCGTAGAAGATTTCAAAGAACAATTCGAAAGAAAAGAAGATCTTGAAAAATCGAAGAATGACCTAAGAAAGCTCCAAGATAAAAAAGAAGCCCAAATTGTTCAAACAAAGGTTGAGTATGTCCTTAAAAAAGTGAATGAAATTTTACAAGAACACGATAAATCCTTCAATAATGCCCAAAAAACCGAAATAAACAAGAGAATCAATCAAATACTTCGTATAAAAAACAGCTCAAACTTAGCCCACATCCTCAATTCTGCAGAAGATCTCCTAAAATACATTCAATCACAAGAAAAAGAATTTCAAAAAAAGGGCCTACGCAACAAGCAAATAAAACTAACAATTCAAACTTCAGACCTCCTGGATTCACTAAAAAGAGGACAATCCAAGAAACAAAACAAAATCACAGGACTTTTTGAACGACTGACCGACCGCCTGGACAACCTGGATCAAACCCTCAAAGAACCAAGCTTTTTTGTAAAAAAACTCCGCAACCTATCTGAAAAATTAAAGGACTATTTCACCACTCCCTTGGAAATAAGCTATATGAAAGAAGAGATCAGCACTTACAATAAGCAATTATGGCAATTTGCAATGCTCTATTTCAAAGAACCAACAAAAGAATATAAAGACAAAATAAAACGCTCCATCTCAACTATTTGGAAGATGCGCAAATCTTCAATTCAAAAATTAAAAAATTTCAAAAAAGAAAGAAAACTAAAAACAATTGAGGAAGATATTCAAAATGAAGAAAGCGTATTTTTCTCAATTACAAAAGAAATTTGTCACTTTTCCGGATGGCTGCTCGGCTTTTACATTTTTTACTATTTCCTCTCCATTTACCTCACAAGCAAAAACTTTGACCTGGGAAGTATTCCTAAAGGATTCTATTTCTACGAAAGCCACATCTTCAAATATGCACTCAGTTTCATCTTTTTACTACACATCACAACATCACTAAAAATAAATTTTTTCAAAAACAGCAACACAGCAAACCTAATCCTTATACCATTTTTTTTAATAGCAAGTATAATTAGCCTGCTTAACACCTAAATATGCACCCCGTACTTCTCCAAACAAATTATTTTACGATCAATACATTCTGGGTATTTTTCATTTTTGCCATCCTTACAGCAACATTTTTATTGATCAAATTTGCCCCGAAACAAGGACTAAAAATAAATTTTTTCAGCCAAAACTTCTGGAAATTCTTTCTGGTAGCTTTTTTGGGAGCAAGAATCGGAGGAATAATCGAAAACTACCACACATATTTTTCCACTTTTCAACTCAACGACTTAATGCAAGTATTTTTTCTCTGGGATAAAGGATACAACATTTGGATCGGTGTTATTTGTTTCATAGTCTATTTATTTTGGAAATGCAAAAAAACAGAACAGAGCTTCCTAAAATGGCTGGATCTCCTTGCACCCATCCTAGTAGTAACATTTGGAATCATCGCGCTCGGTTCTTTTTTTGATGGAACCGCCTACGGAAATGAAACTTCTCTGCCCTGGGGAGTAAACTTTGAAAGCCCAGCAATAAAATACACAGTTCCCATCCACCCCAGCCAAATATATAGTTTTCTTTATTCAGGATTATTAGTAATAGCAATTTTTCTTTTTCAAGACAGCAAAAAATTCAATCAACTAAACTTTAACGGACTCTTAGGCCTCTCAACAATATCCATTTACAGTATTTTAAAATTCCTGGAAGAATGTACCCGCGGAGATGATACCTGGACTATTCTAGGTATCAGAATATCTCAAATTTTCTTCCCACTACTTGCAATAATCTCTGGAGTATTTATATTTTTACTATATAATAAGCGCACAAAGAAACCCCAGAAAAAATCTAACTAAACCCATATGGAAGTAATAAAACAGTTCCTCTCAAAACTCATAGATTCCACACCAGGCTCAGACTTTAGTTACTACATCCCCTTAAGTATCCTAGCCACAATCTTAATCATTGGAGGTTTAGGGTTTTCCTATTTTTACAATCACAAAAAGAAAACAGATTTCGCATTCAAACGCCTATTTAAAAACCTCAGCAAAAACGCATACATTTTTGGTGGATTTTTTATTGTTTTAGCACTAATCCGCTACGAAAATATCCCCTATTTTGCAATGAGACTCTGGCTCTACACCGTTTTCGCAATTTTTATCTACCAAGTTTATAGATATATCAAAATTTTCCGCACTAAATATCCAAAAGAAAAAGAGAACGCCAAGCTAAGATTCACACCAAAACAACAGGAAAACAAATATCTACCGAATAAAAAGAAGAGAAAATAACCCGCTAAAGCAGTTATTAAACCAGCTTTTCTATCTTATACTCCACTACACCTGAAGGTACATGGACTTTTATTTTGTCATCTTTTGCCTTATCCAAAAGAGCACTACCAACCGGCGATTCATTAGAGATTTTACCTGAAAAAGGATCGGCCTCTTCACTACCAACAATCGTGTAAACCTCAAGTTCGTCATCTTTTCTGGTAAGATTTTTTAAATGAACCTCACTCCCAAGTTGAACAGTTTTCACTGTTGTCTTTCCAGAAATAATCTTTGCAGTTTTAACCTTTTCCTCAAGCTCCAAAATTCTTCCCTCCACGAAAGCTTGTTCATTCTTTGCTTCCTCATATTCAGAGTTCTCTGAAAGATCACCATAAGAAATCGCTTCTTTAATTCTAGCCGCAACCTCCTTACGCCGAGTACTTTTTAAAAGTTCAAGCTCCTCTTTAAGCCTCTCCAAACCTTCCTTAGTAACCAAAGTTGCTTTTTTCCCTTCCTCAATAAAGAACTCATCATGATCAACACTTTTTTTATCATCTTTTTTTTGAGTTTTTTTAGGCTTCGCAGTTTTTTTAGTCATGATATTTGTAAATTTAAATAATATTAATTAGGCCGTATTTTAACACTTGTGGGATGCTCCTTGAGTTTCTGTAAAACCTTAGCCTCAATCTGGCGAATACGCTCACGAGTGACATTAAACTCCTGTCCAACCTCCTCCAGCGTATGACCAACACCATCAGTCAAACCAAAACGCATTTCAATAATTTTTCTCTCACGAGGAGAAAGATATTGAAGCATTTCATGAATATTTTCTTTTAATAACTGTCTATTAGTAGATTCCGCAGGTGAAAGAGCTTCATCATCCTCAATAAAATCGCCAAGCTTGCTATCCTCCTCAGTTCCAACCGGAGCCTCAAGAGAAACAATATCTTGTGAAATTTTTAAAATATGACGCACCTTCTTAACTTCCATATCCATTTCAGCAGCAAGTTCCTCCACGAGTGGCTCACGCCCAAGCTCCTGAACAAGCCGTCTCTGCGCATGAGTGAGCTTATTGATCGTCTCAACCATGTGCACCGGGATACGAATCGTTCTGGCTTGATCTGCAATAGCCCGAGTAATAGCCTGACGAATCCACCAAGTAGCATATGTTGAGAACTTAAAACCTCTATTTGGATCAAATTTTTCAACCGCCCTAAACAAGCCAATATTCCCCTCCTGAATCAAATCCAAAAAAGAAAGGCCTCGACCTATATATTTTTTTGCAATACTCACAACCAGCCTTAGATTAGCTTCAGCAAGCTTTCTCTTGGCAGCTTGATCTCCTTTTGCAATTCTTCGCGCAAGATCAACCTCCTCCTTGGCAGTTAAAAGCTTTTCTCGACCAATCTCACACAAGTATAATCGAATAGAATCATTGGCAATTTCCTTAAATTCAGCCTCATCTCGTGCTTTCTTTGCCTTTTTCGCTTTGGGGTCAAACTTAATATAGCTCGTCTTTCCATCGCCATCATCATCAGCCCCCGCATTAGAAGCACTATCATCCAACAAAAGCGTATCCTTTGTATCAATAACTTCAATGCCCAAATCCATAAAAAGACTATAAATCTCATCCAAGAGAAGCAAATCCTCCTCAATGTTGGGCATAGCCTTAAGCAATTCTTCCTGTGTTAAAAAACCCTGTTTTTGCCCTTTTTCAACCAATTCCCGCACCTGCTTTGGAAACTTTGCCAACTGATCATCGGTTGGGTTTGTAATAAATTTCGCAGTTCGTGCCATAGTAGTTTTTTTTAAAAATTTTCGAGATACTGCATTTGCAGTAATTTCACTTTCTCCATATCACCTTGCTCTTCGGCCATTTTTATCTCGGACTGTATACCCTTAAGCGTTTGTGTTTTACGATTTTTTCGCATCTTGTCAACCAGTTTTTCTAGCTCTTCTTTAAGTATTTCACTTGTGAACAGCGAATACCTATCTTCTGCATACAAACTAAGAACATCAAGTTTGGCCTTATTATCGGCCAAAACACCTTTTTCAAAATTCCAAGCCTGCAAATTTTCTCGAGCCAAATTATACTGAGCAGTCAACTCCTTGTAAATACCTTTATACTCCTGTGAAAAATCCTTTTCATTCAAAAATTCAAGCAAACCCTCAAACAAATCCGGCCTATACAAAACAATCCCCAAAGCTATCTCATCCAAATCTAATTTTTTAGCCGAAATAACAGCATTATCATCAGTCTGACGAGCAGGATGATCGTTAGGAAGCTTCAAATTTTGCAATTCACTAAACAATAAGTCCGATTTTATCCCCAAAACAGAAGCTAATTTATCCACATAAATCATCCTCTTAGCATCAGAAAGAGGCTTTAATATAGGCAAAACCTCATCCATTAAAAATTTACGCCCACTAAAAGTTGCCACATCATGCTTCTTGGCCAAGGACCCTATATAAAAATCAACAAAATCAATCGCCTCATCTACGCACTTTTTATAAGCCTCACCCCCATGTTCGAGCACATAATCCGCCGGATCTTTTTCATCAAGCCCAGCCAAAGTTTTTACAGAAATATCCTGTCCGATCAAAAGATCAAAAGCCCTGCGCGTTGCCTTAAACCCAGCTTCATCCGTATCAAAAGAAGTGTAAACATTTTCTGTTAATCGTTTTATCAAGCGAACATGATCCTGCGTTAAAGCAGTTCCACTCGTAGCCACCACATTTTTTATACCATTTTGATAGGGAACCAAGACATCAAAATAGCCCTCAACCAAAACAACACTTTTCTGCTCTTTGATAGCCAGTTTCGCATGGGACAATCCATATAAAACCTTACTTTTATTATAAATCAGATTTTCCGCGGAGTTTAAATATTTCGGCATCTGATCCTTATTCAAAGCTCTTCCTCCAAAACCACAAATTCGTCCAAAATAATCAAAAATTGGAAACATTAAACGGCCCCTAAATTTGTCGTAGATTCTTTCATCACCAATGTTTTTTGTTGATGCTAAACCAGATTGCAACAAAACCGTCTTGCTTATGCCCTTATCCAAAAGCATTGGATTCAAAACATCGTATCTGTCGGGAGCAAATCCCACCCTAAACTCCTTCAAAATCTCATCATCAAGCCCTCTACGGTGCAAATATTCCAAAACCTTTTTCCCATCATTGGTCGAATACAACTGTTTTTCAAAGAATTCCGCCGCCAACTCATGAGCCTTAAAATACTCATCCTTCTCACTCTTATTGGCAACATTATTCTTTTTACGATAATCATCCATTTTAAGCCCAGCCCTGTCCGCCAAAATCTGCAAAGCCTCGGCAAAATTCACTCCCTCCAACTCTTCAATAAAAGTAAAAATATCTCCCCCCTTACCTGTACTAAAACAATGCCAAATCTGCTTTTGAGGACTGACCATAAAGCTGGGAGTCTTCTCACTAGTAAAAGGAGACAGTGCTTTATAATTTGCACCGGCCTTTTTTAGAGGAAGGTACTGAGAGATTACAGCAACAACATCAAGCTTAGCCTTTATTTCATCAACAAGATCAGCCATAGTAAAAACAGTTTATCATTTTTTCTTCGGCATAAATACCAAAAGAGCACCCAAAATGAGCATTAAAATAAGAAGAGCAATAATCACAAAAAACTTCTGCAAACTACTTACAAGCAATATCGCAAAAAGTCCAAACACAGCGGATAATCCTAAATACATCCACACAACCTTATCCTCCCTAAAACCTATTTCCAAAAATCGATGATGAAGATGCTTCAAATCTCCCTTCCAAAACGGCTGTCCATTGATAATCCTACGCACAACAACCCAGATCATATCCAAAATCGGCACACCTAAAACAATAAAAGCAGTCGCCACCTTTCCACCGGAAAAAATCGCCAAAGCCGCTAGAATAAAACCCAAAAATGTACTCCCGGTATCACCCATCAAAATCTTTGGCTTAGGAAAATCAAAAATCAAAAAGCCCAAAGCCACCATAGAGACGACCAAAGCTAAACTGGCCACAGCAACCTGAGACTGCGGATTTTCATGAATCCCCGGATGAATGCTCAAAAAGAAAAGCGTAAGCCCCGCCACAAAAGTAACCCCACTATTAAGACCGCTAACGCCATCAAGAAAATTCATCACATTCAGGATAGTCATCACCCAAAGAATTGTAAAAAATGCGCTAAGCACCATCACTCCTCCAATAATTATTGTGGAAAAATCCAGCACACCCACAAAAGGTAAATTCACAGACAAAATACCAATTCCGCTAATCACCAAAACCAAAGCGGCGATAAACTGTACACTCAACCTTAAAAAAGGACTAAGCCCTTCCCTATCATCCAGGAATCCAAGCCCCACAATAATCGCAGAAGCAAACAAAAGCCCAGCAACTTCCCAACTCAAAGGCACAAAAAGCAAGACCGAAACCAGGAAAGCTGCAAAAATAGCAAGCCCCCCATAATAAGGGATCGGGTCCCTTTTTAAGCTATATTTTTCCGGCCTATCCAAAAAACCAATCTTTGGGAAAAAAACAATTGCCAAGCCGGTAAAAAATACCGAAATCAAAAAGATAGAAAGAGCAGTAACACTATATGTAGCAGCGATTTGTATTATTTCCATAGCGAATAATTTCTACACCAAAACCCACCTTTACACAATCATTTTTTTAAACTTAATTCCAGTCTGATCACTACTACTCTCCAAAACTCCAAGGAATTTTCCCTCAAAAAAAGCCATCTTCACCCCACCCTGTTCAATTTTTTTGCCCAACAAAACTCGCCCATCACTAAGCGCATCAAGATCCGCCTTAGCCAAATCCAAACACTCAAATTTCTTCGCAAAATCCTCCAAACAAATCAAATCATCTTCCCTCAAATCCTCAAGAGAAACAGCATCCCCAAGCATCCAATCTCCCACCCTATCTCGCCTCAACTCCATAACATAAGCGCCACAGCCCAGCACCTGCCCCAAATCATGAATCAAAGATCGAATATAAGTGCCACTCCCACAATCTACCTCGAAACTCAGCGTAGGCCACAAATAATCCACTAACTCAAAGCGATCAATCTGCACCTCGCGCGCCTGCATCGAAACTTCTCCACCTGCCCGCACAATATCACAAGCCCGCTTCCCACCAACCTTCAAAGCGCTATATTTTGGCGGCACTTGCGAAATTTTTCCTAAAAATTTCTCCGCAATAATTTTCTCAACTTCCTCTCGTTCAAAAACCGCAGAAGGATTCATCTCTTCAATCTCTCCCTCTGCATCAAAAGTGTCAGAAATCATCCCAAATTTAGCCTTCACAAAATACCGCTTATCCAAACCAATCAAATATTCCAGCAACTTCGTCCCCTGACCAAGAGCAATAATCATCAATCCCTCAGCCATCGGATCCAAAGTCCCACTATGCCCAACCTTCCGTTCCCCCAACCGCCGCTTAACTTCCCGAACAAGATCAAAAGAACTAATCCCCTGCGGCTTATTCATCAATAAAAATCCATCCATTTTAAGATTTTAAACAAACATTTTCACGCCCCTCAAAATGCTCATACCCAATCTCCACCTCAATTTTCCTGGTCAAAAACTCCTCAATCACCTGCTTATCATTCCAATCCACTCGTTTTCCACGCAACATCATTACCTTTTCCGCCCCCTTGCCGGCCACAATCACACAATCCCCCTCCCGCGCAAGTGTAAGAGCCAAACGAATAGCCTCACGCCTATCGGGAATCTTCCAAAACCCAGCCCCCTGTGCCCTATTTATCCCCTCAGAAACCTGATCAATAATCTGCCACTCATCCTCCTCATACGGATCATCATTAGTGACCACAATATAATCGGCAAACTTATCGGCAATAGCCCCCATCTTTGGCCGCTTAGCCTTATCTCGCCCACCACCGGTAGCACCAAAAACCAAAAATATCTTCCCACTAACCAAACCCTTATAAAGCTCCAGCAAACTCTGCAAAGCATCAGTTGCATGAGCATAGTCCACGATGATATCGTACTTCTGGCCCTTCTTAACAGTCTCAAATCGCCCAGCCACCCCCGTACTTTCTTCAAGACCTTTCTTTATACTTTCCAAATCAATATTCAGAGCAAGCGCACAACTGGCGGCTGTCAGGGCATTATAAACATTAAAATCTCCGGGCATTTTTAAATCTACCGCAATAGAATTGTTTGGAACATGAAGAACAAAATGCGAACCATCCGGCCTTCGCACAAGATCTTTGGCAGTCACAGAAGCGTTTCCTTTCATTCCATAATTGATCTTTCGATCAGCAACATGTTGATTGAAAAAATCAAAATATTTATCATCTCTATTCAAAACCAAGGCTCTATCAACCCCGAATTTCCGATTTCCCTTACTAACTTTTTTGAATATCTCAGCCTTAGCGGATATATAACTATTAAAACTACCATGATACTCAATATGATCCGAAGTAATATTGGTGAAAGCCGCCACATCTATGTTGATTCCATGAATTCTGGACTGTGTTGCAGAATGCGACGACAATTCCAAAACTGCATATTTGCACCCCTCAGTCACCATCTGCCTCAAAAGTTTCTGCAATTTAAAAGGCCCGAGAGTCGTTTGCTTCATGTTATTTTCCCACTTACGAGAACCTATTTGAAAATTAATAGTCGAAGTCATCCCCACCTTGTACCCGGCGGCAGTCAAAATATTTGCCGTGTAATTTACGGTAGTAGTTTTCCCATTTGTTCCCGTAATTCCCACAACAACAAGATCATTGGCCGGATATCTATAAACCAAAGCGGCAATCACAGCCATAACTTTATGATAAAAAAGTCTTATCGGATGCGTATCGGGAATTATTTTTCTAAAAAAATCTAGCATGATTTAAGTATACCAATTTTTAGCAAATTGCACATCGAGAGCAATTTGAGCTTTTAACTCCTCTAAAGATCCAAAATGCACAGTCCCCCTAATCCTTTCCAAAAGCTCAACCTCAATGGTCTGCGGGAAATCCTCTCCTTCAAAGTTCAAAAGATGCACTTCCAAAGTTTGTTTTTTATCTCCAATGGTAGGTCTCTCACCCACATGTGCCACAGCCGGATACTTCCCATTAACTTTTGCCACAAAAACACCACTCTCATCACCATTGTAAGCAATATTTAAAGTGGGAAAACCCAACTTCGTCCCCACACCATTACCTTTTATTACTGATCCTTTCATACTTCCATTTTAAAGTAAGTTGCACTAAACTAAAAGCATGAAAAATCTCACCCAAATCCTACTCTACATAAATTTCTTTTTTCTGCAGTCCTATCTGATTCGCTTCAGTCTGGGCTCATATCCAACAAATTTACAGGAAATACTAATTGGCATAGCGGCATTATCTTGTTTTGCCTGGACAATAAAAGAAGGACGACTCTTGAAAAGCATTAGGGAATTGAAAAAATATTGGGTAATTTGGGGTTTTGTAGGCTTAAGTATTTTTACAATTGCCACAAATCAAATCATTAACAATCTGGATTTAATCCGCCACCTTAAATTTCTATTCTTCGCAATAGCTTTGGTATTGATGTTTTTTGAAGTTTTCCGCACAAAAGAAGAAAAGATCAAAGCCTTCGAAATCGCGGGAAAAGGAGCTTTGGTATTTGGAATATTTTCAGCCGTATACAACCTGATGGGCTACAACATCACTCACGATTTTCGATTACTTGGTCCCCTAGATTCAGCAGTATATCTAGCCTTCTACCTCACACCATTCATGCTGTTTTTCCTATTTCGCTGTACCAGAGATCACAAAAAACAATATCTCATCTACGCAATATTATTGGCAATCCTAATTGCATTTACTCGCTCCATGGGAGCAATTGGCGGCTCCTTCGCCACAATAGCGATCTATTTTTTTACTCAACAAAGGTTCAAAACAAAAACACCAAAATACCTGATCATAACCGGAGCCATCCTCATCTCCGCACTAATTTTTTATACAAAAATCTTGCCAACCATCCAAACCAACTATTCCAGCCTGGATGAACGCGGAGAGATCTGGCAGGTATCCACTCAACTACTAAAAGAAAACCTTGTAACAGGACTTGGTTTAGGACAATTTCAAAGCCATTATGCCGCCAACGCCCAAGAAATTCTCAATCGCCCCCCCCTCGACTTAATCGTTCTCCAACCCCACAACATTTTTCTTCTTTTTTACTTCCAATTTGGATTCCCCGGCCTAATTTTCCTACTCTACCTAATCTATACGGGCATCAAAAAAACCAGCCATCCTTCAACAACACTTTTCATTGCCCTCTATTTCCTCATCCACGGCCTAATAGACACCCCTCTCTTCAAAAATGACCTAATGATTTTATTTATTCTGATTTTAACGCTAGCCCTGAACAAAGATCCAAAAGAACAGAATACGGATCATCCGCTTTAGTAACGCCGGAAGCCAAAAGCACTCCAACAGCCCCAAGCTCAAGAGCAATCCTCACATCCTCCGCATTTTTTACACCCGCTCCCACAAGCACCCTGTTTTCGCCAACCAATTTCACACTTTCCTCAATAATTTTCGGATCCGCCTTGGATACAGACACATCCCCTCCAATCAAATCCGGTGGCTCAACCGCCACAAGATCCGGCTTCATTTCCACAATTTCAGCGGCTTTCTCAGCGGTATTCGCGCAAGCCACCACATACAAACCGGCCTCCTTGGCCCTCGCAATACTTTCCTCCAAAACCATATCCTCAAGCCCACATTCAGCATGATTCAATAAAGTTCCATAGGCCCCATACTCCTTCACCAACTCCGCCAAAACCTTCCCCGTACCACTTCCATACCTAACAGTGTCAATATGCTGGGCAAAAACCGGAATCGAAACAGCCCTACAAACCCTCCCCAAATCCAAAGCAGTAACCGCAACAGCAATGCTAACACCACTCTCCTGAGCCACACGCTCGTGAATTTTTGCAAGCTCAACAGCTTTATCACCAGTGGCTTGCTCATAGTTTTTAAAATTAACGATAATTGTTGGAAGTTCCATAATTTGAAGATTAAATTTTCATCATTCAGAATATAGATTTTCCACTTTATTATAAATTGACCAATAGGCGATTTTTTGCTATAATAATAAGATTTTTATTACAACAGCCCCGATGCCTCACAAACAAAACAAACACCCTGAATCAAAACCTTCACTGGATATAAACCGTGAACTAGAAAACAAAATAAACAAAAACAGAGAAGTCCTAAAAGAAAGGCAAAGACAAAAGCGTCGAATTGAAACTGGAGAAACAGCCAAAGAAGCCCTAAAACAAACCGCCGCCGAATTTGTAATCGCCAACTTAAAAACAAAAGAACAACTAAAAATCTTCCTCGACAAAGAAAAAATAAGCGGTCGAGGCCTTAACTCTCACCAGGAAATAAAACTAAAAAATCTCAACGAAAGAGACTTTTACACAATTCTGCAAAAAGCTGAAAAATTCAACTTAAGCTCAAAAGTATTCGAAAAAATCAATCCAAGCGGACCAATCAATGCAGTTCAACTAGGCAAAGAGAGCATAAAAACTCTTTTGAAGAAAATCCAAAAACAAGAACAACAAAAAAAACTACTCAACACAGTTCTCGTTAGTCCAACCCGCCTATCCGATCTTCTGGAAGTGATAAAAGAACTTAGAGGAGGAAGCGAAAGAGAAAAAAAACTCTCAAAATACATCGCCAATCACATCAAAACAGAAATTATTTCATCTGCACTAACAAACTACGCAAACAGGTTTTCAGCAAAAGCTATCCACGAGCTATACAACCAAAACATTTTAGGCCCCAAAGATTTCACTAAAGGCAATCTGGTTGAAAAGCTAAGCACAAACACAATTTTCGACCTGCACCTTCTGTTCAAAGAAGAGTCCCCCGCCGGAGAAGTTCAAAAAATTCTCAAACAAAAATTTAAATCCAAAATTGCCACAATAGACCTCGAAAAATTTAGCACAAAAAGAATTCTAAAAGCATTGGACAGCAGAATTATCAAAATCGAAAACATTTCCGAAGGCCTAAAAAATAAGCAAATTCTCCTTCATCAACTTCTCGATACCTCAGCAAATGACAAAATGGGGCGCAGTTTCTTCGAACTGATGAAAGCCGATACAAAACTTGAGGCCGCCGGTTTTATTCTCGAAGGAGAATCAATCGTGTTTCATATCCCCCCTCAAAACACTCCAGGTACAACAAAAAGAAGTTTCAACAAATCAAAAGCTGAGCAATTCCTCAACACAATCATGAAAAGCTCAGAGAATCAAAACAAATCAATTCATACTTTGCTCGAAAAAGTTAGATTAAATGTTTATCAAAACCTTTTACAGATAATCATCGATGACAACAGCATCAATCAAAATCAATACAATATTCGCAATTTTAGAAAATCCAATGCCGAACTGATTTTAAGAATCACCAAACTGGAAAAACAAGTTAGCGAAAGTGGCGAACTGTCAAAAAGCAGAATTTCGGCCATCGCAAACAAAAAAATAGCTGAGGCCACACTGGGAAATCGCAATCTCAACCATGCAAAAGTACAAAATGGAATAGCCACAACAAGCAAAAAGACAAGCATCAAAGAAGTTTATAAAGAACTAAAAACAGTCTGGGGAAACAAAGAAAACCCTTTCAGTCTTGAAGAATTTAAAAAAGCCAACAACAACCCCACAATCAATCAAAACCAAATCAACTCCGGAATCACCCTAAACATGCCATTTTTGCCGGATGATGTGAAACAAAAAGTTTTTGAAACACAAAGATCAAAAAAGACTCCGGCAGAAAGAACTGTGCAAGATCTGGAAAAATTCACAGAAAAAAGAAAAACTCTCTCCTTCGAAAAACAGAGAGAAAACAAAAGAACCCAAAAAGAAAATGAATACCTAAACAAAAAATTCGAAAACTACACCGAAGAAGTTTTCACACTGGATCAATCCTTCGGACACACCCATCTTGTTCACACAAGACACGCCGAAGAAGACATCGCCAAAAACTACATCTATTTCAAAAACTCAGAAGCGGTCACAAGGATTCTCACCTCAGAACCTTTCACCTGCATAGACTCCACCCACGCCGCCAACTTTGTTGCTCAATTTTTAAGTGAAGGAAGAAACAACAGAATAGACTTCAACGACTTTATCAACACCAAAACATTTACAAGAATCCTGGATGAAAAATATGTAAAGGCGATAGGAACAGAGACACTGACCGAAACAGACTACGACGCAGCGGAAGTAAAACACCGCAGTAAACTGGTTGAAGAATTTAAAAAATTACACACAAAAGTAATAGGAAATATCGAATTAACAAAAAACGAAAGAGCAAAATATGAAAAAATGAAACCATTGATCCTCAAAACCTTTGAGCTTTTAGATGCACTAAAAACTCTTAGCTACGCCGAAGCTCCGGAAGGAACGCAACTATATGCCGGATACAAAGGAATCAATCAGGACTCAGTGATCGATAACTTGCACGATGTTTTCACAGAAACCGGCAAAGTAGATCCCTGGGATTCATTCACCGGATTGCTAAGCGCAAGTAATACAGATCCGAACAAACTAACAATGATCGATCTCAACGGCAAAAAATCCGTAATGACCAGAGACGAATTTACAAAATACTACCATGGAGATTCGGCCTTACTAAAACTCCTGAACGAAAAAGGAATTTGCGGAGAATCAATACCAAGCGCAGAAGGACAAAAAAGACCAATCAACATGGAGAACCTCCACAACAGAATCACAAAACTAATGAAAATGGGACGACAAATCCTAATAATGCAAAAAAAACACGGTGCAGAAACTGCAGAAACAAAGGATTTTCCTCAACTAAACCTGCCAAAATTTTCTGCGAACTCACAAACAGAAATTAACAATTACTTCAACGCTCTAAAAAACGATCCAAACGCAAAAAACTACCTAAAAGTTGGCTTCATGGTCAGCGAAATGAAAAAACAAGAACTACAAAATCGTGAAGGAGAAAGGAAGCTGGCAGAAATATTGGGAAAAAGACTTCCTGAGCCACTAGCCAAAATGCAATCAGAACTAATCTCCAAAGGCGTGCCCAAAGCTGTGGTAGAAAAAGCCATCAGAAACCTACAAGCAATGGCCTATATCCGCATGGAAAACGGCAAATTTAAAGGAGCCGGGGGCGGCGCAAACATCCCTCTCGGCGAAGGATTCTCACTACAGTTAAGTCTGGGTTACGACAAAGATGCAAAACATACCGCCAATGTGGCGGCCGGAATCGGACTTACAATCACACTACTAAAAAATGATAATGTTTACTGGACAACAACACCGGCAGTTTCCACACTTGGAGCCGGACTTGGAACCACAATCGGAGGCGATGTTGACGGAGTGGATTTATCCGGAACGGTTTTCTTCGGAATCGACTGGACCGCAAAAGGAGGACTTCCGGGAGTGGGACTAAACATTAACTGGGGAAACAAAGTTCAGCGGGCAAGATTTAGAACCAGAGAAGAAGAAATTTCTCAAAAAGTCGGACTCAAAGAATTATGGGAATACCTTGACCAAGAACAAAGCCTAAGTCCGAAAGAAAAAATGCAAAAAATAAAATCCATTCCAAAAGTGGATGCAATTTTAAAAGACCTCGCGGACGAAATGCCGGAATTTTTCAATGATCCCAAACTCTCAGAAACCGAAAAATACAGCATCTTCTTCAAAATGCTGACAATGTACAAAGAAAAACTCCAACAAAATCAGGTCCAAAAAGACTTCACCTGGGATGATATTGTTCCGGGAATGTCTGTTGGAATCGGCGTAATGATCGCCTTTGCCCTTGCTCAGCAATATCACCTGATGCCAATCGGTCTTGCCGGAATCCTCATAAAAACAAACCAAAGACAAATATTCATTCCAAAAAGAAGTGCCAAAATAAAAGTCCTAAACCAGGCAACAAAAAGAAATCTGCACGAACAAATGCAGGCAAAAATCGAAAATATGGAAAAAGGCATCGGCCTAAACGAGTGGAAACTTGGCACAAACGCCTACCTCAGTACAAACGGTGATGTCGGAGTAATAACAAGCGCAACAGAAAGCGAACTACTAAGAGAAAAAGGTACAATCGACACCTACAACGATGCCTTCGAAAATGTACGGGTAGGAATCAAACCGGCAGGAAAATCACACGAACTGATTGTAGAAGACGCCGACGATAAAGTCGTTCAGATTTATATCGACCCAGAACTTAAAAATGCAAGCGTCCGCCTAAATCCGACAGATGGAAAAATATACATCACCGGACAATTATCCGATCTTGTAATCACCAGAAAGAATATTGAATTCAACAGGCCAATGGCCAGCGGAACATCAAACCTGCAAAGCACTATCTACATCAGAAAAAGAAGTTCTGTGAAAGGAGATCGCTCAGAAAGCTGGATAGAAAAAAATTCCAGCAAAATGCTCAGAAAATTCCCGGGAGAAAAGTGGGAAACAAGCACATTGGACCAATTATCAGATCACCCAAAACTAACAAATCTGGGAACCCTCTCACAAAACGAACTTGAACTACAAGCAAAAACACCAAATCTGGAAAAAGATTTACAATCCGCAGTTCAGTTTAGCAGAATGAGGAAAGCCTTAAATCCGGAAACAATCGTTATTGAAGGAAAAGATTCAGCACAAATTCTTCGAGCTTTGGCGGCAATCGAGAATCAGGGAAATTTTGCGAAAAAGATCAAAAAGATCATGGAAGAAAAAAATCCTGAAATCAGAAGAAAAAAATGCAAATCGCTGATTTTGCAACGATGGCAATATGAAGAAAGACATGAAATATCCCGCACATTCCCTAAACTGGAAGTTTTCCTTCTAAATGAAAAACAAATAATCGAAAAAGTGCTTCAGGATCATTCCTATGGTAAAAATGCTGAACAACTTAGAGAAAAAACAAAAAGCACAGCAGAAATTCAAGCAAAATTAGACACAGTCTACAACTACAAAATAGAAAACATCACATTTGAAAAAGCGCTTCGATCAGCCATAGACGACCCAATCCAGGTTCTACAACTAATCGAAAAATATATCAAAGACGCCCAGCCGGATTTGATCGCAAACTTAAATGATCTGGAAAAACAGGTATTTTTAAACAATGCCCAAAACTACCTAACGGTAAAATACTTCACAACTCTATATCCTCAAAAACTACCGGGAAATGAGGAAATTCTCAACATGCCCGGACTCGAAAAAGGCAGTTTCATCACAGCAAAAAGAACTGTCGGCAACAAAGTTATTTATCTCACAAATAGCTATCAGGCAATCATTCACGACACTGTAAGCGGAGAATATTCAAGCTACCTCAAACGAGCATGGACAAAAAGAGGCAATACTCCAGAGATAAAAGCGCTAAGAGAAATGATCGCAAAACAAAGAATAGAAATTAAAACAGCAAATAGAGAAGTGCTAAAAAGATTAAAAGGTCGCCGAAATTATGAAAAAGCGGAATTTGCAATCCACATGCAGGAAGCAAAAGAAAGACTAAAAGCCAGAGGACAAAGCATCACAAGCACAGCCGAAGCAATGTCCGAAAAACTTATGAGCAACATCTACGATAATCTGATAACTAATGTTGATGAACTAAATTATCTTGATCCGCCAAAAAGCTTCCTCAGCCTTGATGTATATGAAATTGAGCGTGGAGCCTTCCTGGTTTCCGGATCACGCAGATCAAGAACAAAACCACAATTGACCAAATTTATAAATTACGCCAGCTCAAGCAGACCCGATTCCCTACCCTACGCACACGGATTCCTCGAATATTCCCAAACCGAATACAAACAAAACCTACTTAGAAATGACAAAACTTCAAAAGATCTGATGAGAGTTCTTTTCGAAATGGGAAGTCCGCTACCAACCAAAAACCTGGAAAAATTCATCAAAGAATCCCCATTGGCAAAGAAACTCCTCGCTACACCGGCAATATCCTACCTGCTTAAAGGTCAGGATTATGAAAATGTACTTAAAGCTGTCGAGGCGATACAAGAAGGCAAACCAATCCCTCAAAACAGCGAGGCAAGTTTAAGAAAATTCATTCAAATAGTAAATAAAATCCGTGCGGCCCAAATCGACAATCAAGTTTTGGAATTGGATTCACCGGACAAATCACTAAAAGTACGCATCGACATGCGAAGATCATCGGTTAAATCCGGAGCTTACTCAAAGTGCGGAAACGCAACATTCGCCGTGAACGACCTTGGAACAATCCGCATCAAAAAACCGGTATCGGGAGAAATGACACTTGTGGACGAAAGTATTATCGGACAAGGGGTGGAAAATGATGATTTCGGATTATTCGCGATAATCGGAGTAAAAAGAAAAAGTAAGGCAAAAGAAACCCAAACAAAACAAGTGGACAAAAATATTGATAAAAGCCCGCTTAAGCCAACCGCAGGCAAAGTCGCCCCCGGAACGGCTTCAGATCGCTAAAAACTAAAATAAATAACCAAAATAAAATGAAAGTAAAAATAGCACTAACAACAGTTCTGGCAACGCTCCTCTCGCTCTTGCCGACATCCGCAACCCAAAACACGGCGGAAGCGGCCTACGCCTCAAATCACACTCCATCAAGACCTTCAACCCAATACGAATATGGAGTAAGGGGCTACGACTACACTACCTTCAATAACTTCAGCCACAACAGCTACCTGATGGGCTATCTGGGGACAAGCAACGAAATGGAGTTTTTGGCCGGAAAACTTTGCGAAAAAGGAACGAACTGCGACAATAGCAACTACGCCTACGCCAACGAAACCACAGCCAACCATCCATTGGTAGAAGGCGACAAAGTGCGATTTTTAATGTACTTTCACAACAATTCCAGCGACCCCTACGACGGAGATAATATCGGATCTGCAAACACCAACGCCGACAACCTATATATAGGAGTGGATCTAAGAGATTCAATTTACGACGAAAACATCGCCCGTCCAAAAGGATTCATTTACGCCGATAACAACAGATATAAAAACAGTAATAATAAAATTATAAACTACCGGGAAGGAGACTACATCTTTACAAGAGCCGACAATGGACGAGTGGGAGATCCCGCAAAAACAGCCAGCGATGATATGGTTGTAAGATTAAGTGATACAAATCTAAAACTAAAACCAGTAAAAGATTCCGCCTTTTTAATCGTAACAAAAAATCCAAACCTGGATTTTGATCAGGGCCGAAATTTTGAAGACTATATTAAAGACCAGACAACAATCAGTCTGGAAGCCATTGAAGATTATCCCGGCGGAACAAACTATCCTCTAAGGGTAAACCCAAACGCCAACAGCGTTTACGATCAAAACATGATGTGGCTCCACTTTGATGAAGTTCCCGGCTGTTTCCGTTATAGCGGATTAGTTTACTTCGATGCCGAAATCGTTCGCGAAACTCCCCCGGAAAACATCTGTACAAATCTTGATGCCAACTGGGAATTTACCGGCAACTACAAAGACGGCAAACCGCTACACAAACTGAACATAGAATCACTATCATTCACAAACGATGAAGACTATCTTGATAGTTACGGAAAACAATTCAAATGGACAAGCGAAGACCCTGAGGGAAGATTTTATGCGAAACTTTTTGGAATTCTGCCTCTGGCCGCAGTTAATATCAACAACCGTACCAATGTGGCATACACCCCAATTTCAAACTTTTTCCCCATCAGAGATATTTACTACACAGGAAACGGACCGGTAAAAGCTGAACTTGTTTCACTGGGAATTGAAAATGAAAACGATGTAAGCAACCTGAAAGTTTTTGAAGTAAATCCTCAACCAAACTGGGTAAACTCCGATGTTTGTTTTGACACAATGCAAATCAGCAACGGTCCAAACCAATGT
>JAHIRL010000147.1 GCA_018818755.1 Patescibacteria group bacterium | reverse complement strand
GGAATACAAGAACCATTGCAATTCTTTGCAAAAGCAAAGGATCAGGTTCGTAAGTCTCAATCCTCAAAATTGTATCACTAAACACTTCAACATTTTTAATAGTATTCAAAAATCCAGCTATCTCACTCTTCTCAAAATACATCGCCCTCTCCAAAGAAGCCTCCACATCTCGAGAATCCAGAAAACTACCATCATGGAATTTAACATTTGGCCTCAACCTAAACTCCCAAGTGAGATCATCAATCAAGCCCCAATTCACAGCCAAAGCAGGAGTCGGATTCAAATCTCCATCCAATTTTACCATTGACTCATAAACATTCAAAAGCCTTTGCCGCGTAGCAGGATCGGCAAGTGTAGGCTCCACAGAAACCAAATCCTCAGGGAGTACAAGTCGCAAAACATCCTTTTCAAAACCCTGTTCACTCACAACACCATCATCTCCAAAAATATCATCCAAAACACCGGCAAAAAACAATTTTCCTGAAACAAACAGGAAAGCTGACACAAAAATTGTGTAGAAACCGATCTTTAAGATTTTATTTAACATAATTTGGGCACAATAAATCTTAGTATTATAGCACAAAAAAGCCGAAACAACAAGCTGGCAAAAGCGGAAATCTATTTAAGAAAACTCTTCAAATCATTGCGCAACCCATCATCCCCCATCTTCCTCGCCAAATCATCCATTTTTTTATAAATAGTACGCTTTTTCCTAGCTTGCTCCATGGTTTTTACCCCCTTCACTTTCGCCGCCAATTTATTGTATTGCTTCCCATAACAAGCTTTTTTCATCTCAGTCTCCCCAAGCCCCTCAAAAATAATCAAAGCCTGCTCAATTTTACCCGTGTTGTAATAATAAACTCCCTCATTATGTTTCACCGATTTCTGCAAATCGGCATCATGAGATTTTTCGGCAAACAAAGAAGCCTTCCCAAAATTGTGCTGATCCATATAATAAACCGCCGCATTTTTATAAACATCGCTAAGCACCTTGGAATCACCGGTTTTTTGAAGATAAAAAATAGCAGTCTCAAAATCTTTGCCCCGAATAGCACTCATAGCAAGATTGTGATAAGCAGTATCCAAATTCTTCGACACAACCGATTTTAAACTACTGATTGCATAAGCTAATTGAGAACTCTTAACAACATCACGCGGAGAAATTTTTTGGGCTTCCTCCCTAAAATCCGCCAAATCTAAAAGATTGGTCGAAATGATTTCCGTGGCCGGAAGTAGATGTTCAAAATCTTTATATTTCTCGAACTGAGCATTAGTGGCCTCAATATCAATATCTCTAAAATGTAAACAAACATGACCCGACAAAAGCTTGATTTTCAAATCTTCAATCGGGAACTTCAAAGAATAAAAATACATATAGAAAGTAACGATCTGGTTACAATCCCCCTCCAATCGCTCCTTATCCGGATTATTCAGTAACTTTCCAAAACTGGCAGTCTTAATATAATTGTAATACAGACCGGGCTTCAAAAAATCCATTATCTGAAAAATATAAGAAATTTTCGCTTCATCTCCATGCGGAAAAGACAAAGATTTCTTCAACAAAGCCTCCTGCAAAACTGTCTGATCAACAGGGAAATTTTTGCAATGGTCTTCAAATTTCAGACGAATAATTTCCAAATTCGCATACATTTTCCTCCTGCGAGATTTATTCAAATACTGATAACCCCTAAACCTCTTCTCCAGCCAAACATTAAGAACGATCAGATTTTCCTGCATCAACTCAAGCAAATCCTCCCGAATACCGGCAATGCTATCGGTAGATTTCAAGTGTTTGAAAAATTTATCAACCTTCCTTTCAAAAGAGTTTACATAAAGAGAAAACAAAGAAAAAAACCAACTAACAATTTTCATGATCGCATTCTACCCTACTTGCCATCTTTCTTCAAAACAGCCAAAAAAGCTTCCTGAGGCATATTTATCTTACCCATCATCTTCATCCGCTTTTTTCCCTTCTTCTGCTTGTTCAAAAGTTTATTTTTCCTGGTAACATCGCCCCCATAAAGTTTAGCGGTAACATCTTTGCGGAAAGCCGAAATAGTCTCCCTCGCCACAATCTTTCCACCAATAGCCGCCTGAATAGGAATAGCAAATTGGGCCTTTGGAATAATATCCTTCAACTTTTTGGTAATATCCTGCCCCACATAAAAAGCATTCTTACGATGAACAATCAAAGCCAAAGCATCAACCCGCTCATCAGCAACCAAGATATCAAGCTTCACCAAATCCCCTGCTCTATTTTCCAAATATTCATAATTCATTGAAGCATAACCACTAGTCACACTCTTCAGCTGGTCGTAAAAATCTACAACAATGGAAGCAAGAGGCATCTCAAACGATAAAATCACTCTATTTTGATCTAAATATTGCATATCCTTAGACTCGCCTCGTTTATCCGTACAAAGAGTCATAATCGCCCCCACATATTCCTTGGGAGTCAAAAGCTCAACCTTTACCCAAGGCTCACGAATTTGATCCACAGTCGCCATATCCGGCAACTCAGCTGGACTGGAAATCGTGATCACATCTCCACCCTTCAAGGCAACATCATAAGAAACCGACGGTGCGGTAATTATCAGATCCATATCATACTCCCTCTCCAATCTCTCTTGAACAATTTCCATATGTAATAGCCCTAAAAATCCACACCGAAACCCATGCCCAAGGGCCGAAGAATTTTCCGGCTCAAAAGTAAGAGCACTATCATTAATCTGCAGTTTCTCAAGCGCCTCCCTAAGCACACCAAAATCATCATTCTCGGTACAATAAATTCCCGCAAAAACAAAAGGCTTAACCTTTTTATAACCATCCAGGGGCACAGCCGTATTCATCTCCACTTTAGTTGTTCCCTTTTGCCAAACAGTATCACCAACTTTAGCCTCCCGCACAGTCTTAAGTCCTGTAACAATGTATCCCACCTCTCCAGAATTCAAAATCTTTGCGGGTTCATATTTTGGCCGGAAATAACCAACCTCAATCACATCAATCTGTTTCTTTGTATTCAACAAATAAACTTTATCCCCCTTCTTCACACTTCCTTGCATCAAGCGCACAAAAGCAACCACACCTTTATAAGAATCGTAAACAGAATCAAAAATAAGAGCTTTAAGCTCATCATCATTTTTTGTTTCCTTAGGCTTGGGCACTACGGAAACAACCCTCTCCAAAACCTTTTCTACATTCGTGCCATCCTTCGCAGAAATCGCAATTACATCATTCTTATCAATCCCCAAAGCATCTTCAATCTCCTGCGCCCTTTTTTCCACATCTGCAGAAGGTAAATCGATTTTATTCAAAACCGGAATAATTTCCAAATTATGCTCAAGAGCAAGATAACAATTAGCCAAAGTTTGCGCCTCAATTCCCTGCGTAGCATCCACAACCAAAATAGCCCCCTCACAAGCCGCAAGACTCCGCGAAACCTCATAAGAAAAATCCACATGCCCCGGAGTATCAATCAAATTTAAGATATATTCCTTCCCATCATGCTTCCAATCCATTCGCACAGGTTGCAGTTTTATAGTAATTCCCCGCTCCTGTTCAATATCCATTGTATCCAGCATCTGCCCATGTTTCATATCCCGCATCTCCACAGTTTTGGTGATTTCCAAAAACCTATCCGCTAAAGTGGATTTTCCATGATCGATATGAGCGATGATACAAAAATTCCTAATATTACCCTGAGACATAACTAAAAAATTTAACTGCCAGCGCATTCTAACAAAAAAGAAAAAAAAGACCTAGAGCAATTGAAAAAAAGATCAAAATGTGTTAAACTTATATGATTAATATTAAATACGATGCAATACAAAGTCCCACAGGATGTACAAAGAGAAGACACAATTATCGGTCCGCTAACTCTACGCCAAATGATAATTTTAGGCGCAGGAGGAGGTATTGCCTACTCAATCTATGTAAGTTTAGCAAAAAAGTACTTCATAGAAATATGGCTTGGGCCAGTGGCAATTGTCAGTGTTATAACTCTCGCCTTTGCATTTTTAAAGATTCACAGTCAATCATTCTACCAGTTCCTAATGAACCTAATCCAATACACAATAGTTCCCAAAAAAAGATATTGGATTCAAGGCTCAGGCAGACCATTTATCTCACCATTTCAGTCACTAATGTATTTCAAAAAATCACACAAATATAAGAAAGCGGAGAAAAAAGATTTTACAAAAATAAATGAACTTACTCAAATAGTAGACAGCTACGGAAAAAAAGATTTACTAAAAAAATAAAATGGACCCACTCGCAAAAATTGCACCAGGAAAAAGCCAAAGACAAAATGATAATGCCAGCACTCAAGCACATCTAAGAATCGGCGAAATTCGCGACGATGTTGTTGTATTGAAAAACGGAGGTTTAAGGGCAATTCTGGAAACTTCAAGCCTGAATTTTAATCTAAAATCCGAACAAGAGCAAAATTCCATCGTATATAGCTACCAGAATTTTTTAAATTCACTGGAATTTCCTATTCAAATACTAATAAGATCCAAAAAATTGGATATTGAAAAATACATCAATCAAGTTCAGCAACTTGGAGACAAACAAGAAAACACTCTACTTCAGGAACAAACCTACGAATACGCACAATATGTCAGCAAACTTGTAGATTATGCCGATATTATGGAAAAACACTTCTATGTAGTAATTCCGTATGATCCGGGAAATCTGGAAGGACAGCCGAATGCAATTCAATCATTTTTCCAACGACTCTCACCAAAAGACAGTATCGCAGACATAAAAAAGCGTTTCAATAATTTTTCAAAAGTAAAAAAAGACCTCATGCAAAGAGTTAATGTAGTCCGCTCCGGACTGGAAAGCTGCGGGCTTCAAATTAAAGACCTCAAAACAAAAGACCTAATAAATCTCTTCTACGAAACATACAACCCCTTAAGTTCTCGTAGCACAAAACTCCGCGACCTTGACGGCATTAGCCTAAAGAGCGACGAAGAATTGGTAGTGGAAGAAGAAAAAAAAGCTGAAAAAATCCAAAAAGCCCAAAAATAATTGGGCAGTATCCTAAAAAACTCCAGAAACAAAAATAGCGGACAATATCTTGGCAGCGACCTACTTTCCCACGGAAAACCGCAGTAACATCAGCGATGATAGGCTTAACTACTGTGTTCGGGAAGGGAACAGGTGTACCCCTATCTCAATAGCTACCAAGATACTGTCCGCTACAATTTTAAAAAGGATCGAGCGGCAGAAACATATTAATAGTTTCTTCCACCAACCACTAGTCAAAGTAAAGGTTCTCTAGCATTACAAAATAAATATAAGTCAATGACCTATTAGTATCACTCGACTAAACACATCACTGTGCGTACATCTGTGACCTATCAACCCTGTAGTCTTCAGGGAGGTTCATAGGGATATCTAATCTTAGGTAAGGCTTCCCACTTAGATGCTTTCAGCGGTTATCCGGCCGAACATAGCTACTCTGCAATGCCACTGACATGACAACAGATACACTAGAGGTTCGTCCACCCCGGTCCTCTCGTACTAGGGGCAGCATCCTTCAAATATCCTACGATCATGGAAGATAGAGACCGAACTGTCTCACGACGTTCTGAACCCAGCTCGCGTACCCTTTTAATTGGCGAACAGCCAAACCCTTGGGACCTTCTCCAGCCCCAGGATAGGACGAGCCGACATCGAGGTGCCAAACAGATCCGTCGATGTGAACTCTTGGGATCTATAAGCCTGTTATCCCCAGGGTAGCTTTTATCCGTTGAGCGATAGCCAACCCACGTTGAACTATCGGATCACTAACACCTGCTTTCGCACCTGCTCGACTTGTAGGTCTTGCAGTCAAGCTCCCTTATGCGTTTACACTATCAGTCTGATTTCCATCCAGACTTAGGGAACCATTGCGCGCCTCCGTTACCTTTTAGGAGGCGACCGCCCCAGTCAAACTACCCACCAAACACTGTCCTTGGACCAGATTAATGGCCAAAGTTAGATCCTAAATGTAACAAGGGTGGTATCTCAAAGTTGACTCCGATACAACTAGCGTTATACCATCAAAGTCTCCCACCTATTCTGCACAAATTAAACCCAGAATCAATGTCAAGCTGTAGTAAAGCTCCACGGGGTCTTTCCGTCTTTCCGTGATTAACTGGCATTTTTACCAGTTTTGCAATTTCACCGAGTCTACTGCCGAGACAGTTTCCACATCATTACGCCATTCGTGCGGGTCGGAACTTACCCGACAAGGAATTTCGCTACCTTAGGACCGTTATAGTTACGGCCGCCGTTCACCAGGGCTTAGATTCAGAGCGTTAACCCCTCCTCGTGACCTTCTGGCACTGGGCAGGCGTCAGCCCCTATACATAGTCTTACGACTTAGCAGAGACCTGTGTTTTTGGTAAACAGTTGCGTGGAATCTTTCGCTGCGGCCGGACATCTTAAATCCGAAGAAAAAAGACGCCGGCAAGGTTTATCCCGAAGTTACACCTGTTGTTTTGCCGAGTTCCTTAGCAGTAGTTATCTCGTTCACCTTGGTCTACTCGACCTACCCACCTGTGTTGGTTTTCGGTACGGAAGCTTAATTTTCTCGCTACCGAGGTTTTTCTAGACAGTTGAAATACTTGGAATCGTTCCGCCAAAGGCAGAATATTTTGCATCGTTGCTCGCGAACTTCAACGGATTTACCTGAAGAAGCATAAGCTTACAACTTGCACATGAATTCATTAACATGCTCCAATTGTCCAACCGTGTTACCCCTGAGCTAGCGCCACTTTCGGTCCGTAAAATTCTTGTTTCTTCAGCCGAAGCTTCGAAAACTCGAAAATTACATCTCTCCAGTCTTGCTCGATCGAAAATCAAACTGTACAGGAATATTAACCTGTTGTCCATCGACTACGCCTTTCGGCCTCGCCTTAGGCCCGACTAACCCCAAGCTGATTATCATTGCTTGGGAAACCTTGGGTATTCGGTGTTGAGGGTTTTCACCTCAATATCGTTACTTATGCCAACATTTTCACTTCTTGCCGCTCCACAGAACTTTACAATTCTGCTTCGACGCAACAAGAACGCTCCTCTACCGCGACTCACTAAATCGTGAGCCACCCGTATCTTCGGTTAAAGATTTGAGCCCCGTTATATTTTAGGCGCAGAATCGCATAGACCAGTGAGCTGTTACGCACTCTTTAAAGGAATGGCTGCTTCTAAGCCAACCTCCTGGTTGTATACGCAATTCTACATCCTTTACCACTTAATCTTTATTAGGGACCTTAGATGACGGTCTGGGCTGTTTCCCTTTTGACTATGGCACTTGGCTGTCATAGTCTGACTGCCATGAAATTCACGATAGTATTCGAAGTTTATCTAGGTTTGGTAGACTTATTTCGCCCCCTAGCCTAAACAGAGCTCTACCCCTATCGCTATTAACATGACGCTAGCCCTAAAGCTATTTCGAGGAGAACCAGCTATCTCTGAGTTCGTTTG
>JAHIRL010000018.1 GCA_018818755.1 Patescibacteria group bacterium | reverse complement strand
TTATACTATCCCGAGTGGTCTTATTTCGGGGGTGAGTGAACCTGTGACGCTTAATGTGAGCGTTAGTGAGCGGAAGAATATTTCCAGCAAGATTGTCCACAATGAGCCGACCAATTATACGATTAGCAAGCAGGTTACCAGTTTGGGCTCCAAGACTTTGCCAATTGATAATCCCCGCTATGTGGCTTTCCAGAGCAAGCCGAGGAGTGGTCAAATTTTTGGGGAATTGCAAAAGGTTTATTATCCGAATTTGTTTGAAACTCCAAATTATGCTCAGTTGGTGGTTGAACTTGAACAGATTGCGGCACAGATAGCGGCTATGCCGGGGGCGAGTGCGATTATGGGAGGAAGTGGACAGTATAATCAAACACAGATAAAGGAGCGAATTTTGACTGACTATTTAATGCCGGTGATTGAAAGTCCGACAGATGTACCTAAGAGTGGATACAATTTGGTGAGGGCGGATAAGAAAAGACTTTTTGATGCTCTGAAATGGTTTTCATCCAATGTGGACGACAAGCATGCTTACATTTTGGAATACTATTTAAATGCGGAAAAGGAAGCTTATGTGGATGATCCGGTCTACCCTCCAAAGTTGGCAAATTATGTAGCTAATGATGTGGTTTCCTATTATTTGCAGTTGAATGATGGCGAGGTTGCTGATGCGGAGCCGTTTGCGGGATATGAGGCCGCATATTTGCTAATGGATGGTGGCGAGGATTATTTTGATTTGAATTTTAGTAAAGCTTATAAGGAGGATAATTATGAGCTTGAGCAGATGGTGGCGAGGACCGAAGTGGGAGAAGAGGGGCCGCAAATTGTGGAGGAAGAAGAAGCTGGGAAAAAGGACGGGAAATTTACGATTTCTATTTTTAAACTTTTTCCTGAGTTTAAGAGATTTTTGGAGGATTTGAAGAGAACGGGTGAATTGACCTGGTATTGTTTGGTCTCGGAGGAAACACAAAAAGATCGTGAAGAGCTGGCGGAGGATATGTTTGCGCCGGAGGAACTGGATAAGAATAGTGCTGGTAGTAACTTACCAGTGGCTTCACTAAAACTTAAGCTGAGCAGGGATGCGATTTATGCCAATGGGCAGGACTCTGTGACGGTGATAGTTATGGGCTTGGATGAAAATGGCAACAGGGTTTCTGCAGATTCTAATAATGTGAAGGTTAAAGTTTTCCGTGAACAAAACAGAGATGTTTTAAATTACTCGGGAGCGCAGGAATATAATCTGGTGGATGGACTTGTTTCTTTCAAATTTAATTCCACAAAAACTACTGGAGAAGCCAACATTTATGCTGTTGCTACAAAGGAAAATGGGCAGACTGTTCGCTCCCAAAAAGAGAGTTTGGTGACTGTTGGGACAAAGATTAAGATGTCCACTCACATAGCTTATGTGCCGGAAGGGCTTGAGGAATTGATTGGGGAGATTAAGGCTTTGGAGCAAGAGGTGGTGGCCGATGACGACGATGTGCAAGTTGTGCCCGGTGATGACGATGACGAAATTGTGCCGGGTGATGATGACGATGATGGTGTGCCTGTTGATGAAGGTCAAGTGCCTGTGGGAATGCCAGATTTGGGCGATGATGATGACTTTGAGGATGTGCTGAGTGACCTTGCGGAGGGATTGCTGGGAGTGAGTTTTGGCTCCATAAATCCGATGGGAGGGGCGCAACTGATCGAATATGTTTTGCTTTATAGATCATTGATTGAAGTTGTTGGTGCGGTTTTGAGTGAGAATCGTCGCTGGGAAGATTTTTATTCTTCTGTTGAGTATTATGAGAGATATTTTGGCAATGAGGTGAAAAAGGAAGAGCCTGAGGAGCCTTGGGAAGATTTTTACTATGATGTTGATTATTATGAAAACTTTATTGCATCCAATCGACTTTTGGCCGCTTTGGAAACTCCGCCCGGGGCTATTGGTTCAGCGGGGAATGTGCAGATTGATGCCTGTGCTGTAAATTTATATTATCCTTTGGCTGAGGAAAAAAATCCTTTTACAGATGCCAGAAGAAGTGCCGAGCCGCTTTATCGAACTCAGCCAAGTAATCAAATGACTGCGGATTGTCGCTCTTTGATGATGGCGGAGGCTTTAGTCTTTGACGCTACGGGGGAGCCGGATTTTGGTGAGCATCGGGTGAAATTTTATATTAGTGATGAAAGATTTAATGAGCCAACGGGGAACGAGCAGTCGATTGCGACTTTTGCTAGTGGTGAGCTTTATGATGAGAATAATCGCAGAGTGAGTGATCCAAAGAATGCGGCTTATACTGTTGTCGAGCCTGAAGAAGATGGCTTGTATCGAGCTTATTTGCGAGCGGGGAAAAAGACAGGAAGTTTTAAAATAAATGTGGAAGTGCTGGATGGAATATATCCGATTGTGACAAACGAGGTGATGGTTGTTGCAGGTGAGCCGAGCTATATCGAGGTGGATCCGGATTCGAGTGTGCTTGTCGCAAACGGGCAATCTAAAACAAATATAGATTTCATTGTTAGGGATAAATATGGCAATAGGGTTGAACAGTCATATGATCAGGTTGGAGTTTTTGCCAATCAGGATATTAGTTATATGGATGAAGGCAAGGATGAGAATGATGATATTTTGGGGATTCAATTGCCGGTTAATAATGGGGTGGCTTCTATCGATCTTTTTGCGAAAGATGAAATTGGCGAAGTTACGGTGATTGCGGTTTTGATTGATTATGATTTGGAGAGTGCCTTTTATGAAGCCGAGAACGACTGGAGGCAAATAGATTTTTCTAAACATATTGGTACTGCGAAAACTTTTAAAATTATTGATGAAGTGAAGCTTGGGCTTGAGCTTGAGGATGAAAGTATCCAGGTTGAGGATGGGCAAACCAGAATGAGTGTGGTGGTTTTGGATGGCGATAACAAGGTGGTTTCGGAGTATAAAGGACCTTTTACTGCGGATATTATCAATAAGAGTGTTCTGGATTTTGCAGTCGATTTGCCACCGAAGATGGTGAATGGGAGGGTTAATAAAAACAATATTAGACTTAAGGCCAAGAATCTGGCCGGAAGGTCGGAGATAGCTGTAGATGTCCCGGGTTTTGCCTCTACTACGACTACTCTTGAAGTCTTACCGGGGCCGGGAGAAGTTCTTGAACTAAGTGCCGATGGAGATGCTTTATTGACTGATGGTGAGAATGAAATTGTTTTAACTGCACGACTTAAGGATGGCAATGGAAACCTGGTCAGCACAGATAGTTCCACTCTGGTTTCTGTTGTGCCAACTTCTACAACCGCTTCCAATAATGCTTCCGATCAGATGTTTGAGTTTGTGAGTGATAACAAAGAGGTGGCTTTTGATGCGGGGGAGGCACGGATAAAAATAAGGGGAACGGAGTTTTCGGGTCCGATCAATTTTTATGCAGCTCTTTCTCTGGATACAAGTGTGAGATCTGAGATGTTGCCGCTTAAGGTTACAAAAAGGGTGGCAAGTCCGCAGATAGAAAATTTTGATCCACGAGTTCTTTATGTGTCTTTGCTGGGTTCTGCTTTTGGTGATCCTTCTTTTTATTCTCAGAGTGATGAGACAAGGAACAATCTGGCGCAGAGTTTTTTATATAATGGTCAGGTTCAGGCTGTCACTTCTTTGACAGCTTCGATTGATGACAATAAAAGACTTATTTCTCTTGATGCGAAGGGGAAGGTGGATATGTTGGACCAAAATCTGGAATATGAGGTGTTTGCTTCTGCGGGGAATTTTCCTTATCAAAGGGTTGTGTTTAGTGATCCGAACGAGGAGATCGAACTTGGTTATAGTTTTGTTGTGCCAAAGCCGGATAGTGAGCTTGCGGTGGTTGAGGACTTTGAGTTGAGTAATGGAGAGGGTATTTTTGCTCAGGCATTGAGTGGTTTTGCGGAGGGAAATTTTGAATTTGAAGAAAAGCAGTCTACGACTCGTGGTCGTGACAATAAATATATTTATTTAAAAGAGGATGGGGAGAAAAAGGTTGTGGTGGACAACTATGGGCGAATTTCTTTACTGGATGATACATATAGTTTTGATTTGCCGTTTGATCCGGATGCTGTCAGTCAATATGCGGCTTACAGTATTTATAAGGGTACTGAGCCGATTGCGGTGATTTACTACAAATACGATTTTGAAAAGGATGTGGAGTTTGTGCCTGAGGATAGTCGTGCCACTCATTACAGTCCCGGTGTCTATTTTAAAGCATCTACCGATTCTTCTCGTTATGGGGTTAAGGGATTTTTTACTGGATCTTCGAGTAATGGGGATCTTGGATTATTTGTGACGGATACTGAAACTGAGATTAATGCGGAGAGTAAACCCGGGTTTTCTTATACTTCACTTGAGAATGCCAAGGAGGAGGCAGGTCTTGGTTTTCATGGACAAAATAAACATATGCTGTTGTTTGCCGCCGGTAATTCCGTTGGCGAGTCGCATAAGCATTATGCATCGGAAATCGGGATAAACTATGGTGATCCCCTAGTGCATCTGAGCAAGGAACGAGAAGGTGTGCTTGGAAGTTCTTATTATGCTCAAGATATTGGTTCGATGATTTTCTCGGGTGTGGCCGCCATAAAAGAGTTGATTGAGTTTGATGTTAATAATGATGGTTATGGAGACTTGGCGATTGTTTATGAAAATGGCGAGGTGAGACTTTTGGAGAATCGTGATGGGTTTGAGAGATTTGAGGATAGAGGGAACATTTTGAATATTGCCGGGGGGATTTTCTCGGCGCAGAAAATTGATGCCAATAATGATGGTTATGATGATTTGTTGATTGGATCAAAGGAAGAGTGTGTGGTTGGAGAGGAATGCTTGAGCCTTTATATGAATGAGCAGGGGCATTTTGTGAGGCAAACTCTTAATCTGGCCGTGGATGGTAAGGTCCTGAAGATTTTGACGGGAGATAGTAATGCTGATGGTTGTATGGATATTTTTGCGAGCGATTCCAGTGGAAATATCAGAATCTTTAATAATAATGTAAAAAATGGGGCTTGTGTTGGTTGGGCGAATGGTCCAACTATTAACTACAGTTTTAGTAGGAATTTCGGATATTCGATTGATAGTGGGCAAAATGCAGTGAAAAGTCTTTTTGTTTATTATCCGGGAATGATTGAGCGGACAAATAGCAATATGCATAAGTTTGTTCAGCTAACTATTGAAAGTACTACTCCCCCACCGGCGACTTCTGCCAGTGCGATAGATCCGGATGCGGCTACGGATCCAAACTATGATTCGGCCACTTATGCCAGTCAGGCAGAGGATCTTCATGATTTCTTCGGGGATATTAGTAGCAGACTGAATGTTAGTGATGTTGAGGGGGCCGGCTCTGTCGGGGCTAATGAAGTGCTGACCTATCCGCGCGATTATTATTTCTTACATATTTTGCAAGATGATAATTTCAACAGCTCTGTGAAGCAGGGAGTTGATGTAGATGGTGAGATGGTCAGAATTGACGATACAATTGAGTATACTTTGCAATTACGAAACAGTAGCGGGCGAGATATTCGTAATATGATGATTTCTGATGCGACTCCGTTGTCTCTTGAGCTTAATATGGATAGTTTGCAGTGTTTGGATACTGGTTGTCGTGATCGACTTGAGTGGGTGGAGACTGGAGTGGTGGGAAGATCTCATGCGATTAAGGGGATTAGCGTACCGGCGGGTGGGATTCGGACTATTAAATATTCGTTTAAGGTTTTGATGACTAGCAAGGTTGATTTTGAAATTGGTCATGATCTTGTTAGTGGTGCGAGTGGATTTGATAATTTGAGAAAGTATGATTGTCCGCCACTTGTCGGGCAATGTGATGTGAAAGATGATCCCTACTTGGATATTCTGGTAAGGCCGGCATATAAATCGGATCCTCGGGAAATGTTTAGCTACATTTATTCACGGGGTTTGAGTGCAAATGGCAATGTTTTGTATTCTATTAAAATGGTGAAGGAGGACGAGGAAGAGCAGGCTGGTGGTTTTAGCAATGCTGTTACTGATGCTTTTGCTGATTTGGGAATTGATTTTGGTGATTTGACGGATTCGATTATGGATAAGCCAGATGATTGGCCTACAGATGAGCCGTGGCCATCAATGGATATTGAGAATCCGCAATGGCCAGATTCTTCGGATCTGGAGAAGGCAATGAAGGATAATGAAATTTCCGATGAGCTTAAAGATTCTGTGAAGGCTATCTTCAATAAGCAATTCGCAGATAAAAACTACAATGGTCTGGTGGATTCATGGGAACCTTTTGGAACTTTTAGTATGAGTCCGGCAAATGTGTCTCCAAGCTATGATGTTGATGGAGATCCGGTTCTTAGCGATAGTGCTGGAGGAAATGGGGGTACTGGATATACTCTCACGGATGTGTTGGGCGGAATTTCTTCGGCGAATCGAATGTATAAAAATCTGGCGAATAATGTTGCCGGGGCTATAAGTAATGCGATGAATTTGCTTAGGTGTTCTGGTGCAGGGTGTTTGCCAATTCCATATAATTACGCTTTCCTTGTGCCAAATATGGCTATACCGGGAACGCCGCTTTTAGCTTTTGCGATTCCTTTTGGGCCTTTTGTAATGCCGGTTATTCCTTTCTGGCCAAGTATGGCGGCTCCCCCTTCGCAAGCTCGACTTTATATTTCGCCGACTCTGGATGGAGGTCTTGGAATGGCTCTTTGTGTGGGGCCGGGTATCGGCCATATGTCTCCGTGCTGGTCTGTGAGTATGCCGATGGGAGCCTTGGGGATTTGTCCGGATTTTGCGGGGATGATTGCCAAACTGATAGCTAAGGCTAAGGCTTTGGCGATGAAGGCCGCGAGTAAGGTTGGGGCAAGTACTGGTGATGATGCGACCGGAATGATTATGAGTAATTTGGGTGAAGCGGCTAAAGATGAGCTTAATGATATCGGAGTGGATTCTGATTTTGATTCCGGGGCTTTGTCCGGTGCGGTTGCGATGAATATCAGGATTCCGGGATTCCCTGCGGTAATTACGGACTGGTTTGATAAACAAATTGATGAAATCTATATAAAACTTATGGATTTGCCGGATATCTATGTTTTATATCCGGATTTCCCGGCTTGGATTGAGCAGTTTAAGAAGGCCGGTAAAAACTTTGATAAAGTTTTTGAATCTTCGGATGAGCGTGGATTTAATTCTGCCAGAGACTTTTTACAAGCTCTTGCTTCAATTCCACTTTTTGAAATTGAGGGTAAACCTGTACAAATAAAATTCCCAATGATTTCTCAGGAAGAAATTCTCAAGTATGAGGTTGAGGCTCAGTTGTGGCTTGAATATGAGAAAGAGCAATGGAAGAAGTGGAGCGGCTTGTTTAAGGAGGAGGGATTGAAGTGTGAGAAGGAAAATCTTGAACCTGATGAACAAACGCTCTGTGACAAGCTTAACAAGTTTAAGGCAGACTTTACCAAGATGACAAAGACGGTTGAAAGCATTGCTGATACCATCGATAAAATTAAGAGGTTCCCTCAAATAATTCTTCAATGGAGATATTGGGAGGCAAAATATGCCAAACAGCTGATTTGTTATATGGATCTACTGATGAATTATTTTGTCGGTTATGTTACCAGGCAGATGAAAATAATTTCTGAGTGGATTAAGGCGGTGCAAAAGGTGATAAAAACTATCAAGGATTGGAAAATGATTATAAATCTGATTCTGGATTTTAAAATTCAGTGTGATGAATGTAAGAATCATCGTTTCAGTTTGCTTGGTTTGCTTTTGCAGTTGATGGTTGTGATTCCGAGTCCGCCGATAATACCTTTGCCGAAATTGCCGGATTTTGTGCTGGATCTTTCCGAATTTAGGACCGGTGTAAAAATTGTTTGGCCCGATCTGACATTTACCCCCCAGTTTATTAGCTTACCGAATTTGCCGGTTATTGATGTACCGAATATTCCGGGATTTGAACTTCAGATTCCAGGCTGGATGTTAAATTTCGAATTGCCTCAGTTACCAGAGTTGCCGGATCTTCCGGGGATTCCTTTGCCATTTTTGCCTGATCTTCCCCGTCCGCCGGAAATTCCGGAGTTGGCCCAGATAGTTATAGATCTTATTTTGACTTTACGACCGATCCTAAAAATTCTTTGTTTGATCATGAAAGCACTAATACCGGTGATGGAGTCTGCTTTGGAGGTGGAGATAGAGACGATGACTCAGCCGAATATAGATATAATTTTGCCGATCATAGCGGCACTGTCTTTCCAATTTCCGGCGATATCTTACGATTATGTGGAAAAAATAAAGATCTCGATAAGGACCAATATATCGGCGGAATTTGAACCGCTTTATCTGCTGGTCAAGAGCGGCACCGACTATTACAACAATGCGATTAGCGAGCTAGTGGCTTTGTTACAGCTATATATTGACTATTATGATCCGCAGGTTTTGATTGATAATGCGATAGCTATTGCCTATGAATTGGCACTTGAGGAGATAAAGGAGATATTTAGGAATGATTCGGATCCATCAAACAATGCAAATATTCAGGCTTATAAGAAGAGTGAAAAATTGCGACCTTTGATTTTAAAACTTGAAGCTGGTGAAAATCCCAACTCAATTACTCAGGATGATCTTGATAAAATTAAGATTGATGATGCTGAACTGAAAGAGGAACTTCGCCAAGCCCTTGAGGCGGCGGCTGGTGATTATGAATTTAGTGGTGGGTTGCCGGTGCGAGATGAGGAGATGATTAAGAGTTTGCCGGAAGCGGAGTCTGAGGAGATTAAGAAAATTAAACGGGATGAGCTCAGCTATAAAAAGTTGATGAAGACTCTTGCCGTGAAGTTGGATGATAATCCTTATTATGCTCAGCTTGTTTCCAAGACTACCGAATTTAGTCGAGTGATCAGCGATTATGTCGCCACTTTGCCAAAACAAGATATTCCGGAATTTTATAATCTTAAGGCTCAGGTAAGCTATATTGATTCTTCACATCCTTCTTTGAACAGATCTCTGGAGGAAATTGAAGCAAAGATCGCCCAGGAGGTTTTGCCGGAGGATAATCCTGGTATTGCGCATCTAGCAAATATTAGGGATGAGATGATTGCTTATACCAAAAATTTGGACGAAGCTAATAGGCTTCTGGCCAACAATACCGACGATCCAAAAGGGTTTTATAATGTCTTGGCGATGAGGGATGAGAGTCTTGAGCCGATTGTGGACTTAACTAATCCAAACAGATATCTGGCTGATTCCGATGGGCGGGATATTGCAAAACGGACAATGAGTGATTATGGTGTTTCGGCTTCGGGTGTGATGAAGGGTAGTTTTTATGGAAAGGAGATTGAGAATACTATGGCAGAGCTTGCTGGAGATAAAAATAGGATGTTAGCACAGGTAACTCTTGAAGCGCCGGAAGTGGATCAATTGGAATCTGCGGGGGCTTCGTCTGACTCATCTTCCTTGAATGTTCAGGCTCCACAAGGTGTATTTGTGGTTACTGGACCTGATGCGGCGGAAAATGTACTTTTTTATACCGAGGAGTTGAACGATAATCCGCATATGATATTTACGGATGTTGATAAAGATTTGGATGATGATCTTATTGTTTCGATGGGATCGGATGTTTATCTGAAGGAACGGTATAAGAGAAATCCTACAACGAGGCGGGGTAGAAATTTGGGAGATGGTCAGTTAAGTAGCTATTTAGCGAATTATGAGGCTGTGCAAAATCTAAATTCTGCCAGTTCCAGCTATAGAAGTGCGGATATTTCCTGGAGTAAGCATAAGAATGAAAAAATCATCGCTTATGAACTTTTGATCAGAAAATCTTTGTTTGATGATCCTGATTCTCCGGAAAAGAGGTATTTGGTTTTGACTACTCCCGCCAAGGGGGATCAAATCGATAATGATTCTGTGATTGAGTTAGCTGATCCTGAAAATCCAAGTGTGAGTATTGAACTTGATAATGGTAATTTTTACATAAATATTTTTGCTCTTGATAAAGATGGGAATAAATCTTTGATCTCAAATGAGGTTTTGATCTCTCCGTCGCAATGTGCGGACAAAACTCCGCCCTTTCCTGCTATAAATAATAGTTATAGAGTTCCGATCCATCAGTCTTTAAAAATTGATGCTCGCAACTCTTTTGATGCTGAGGGAGATATTATTGAGTATTATGTTGAGACTTTGCCTTATGCTCCAAGTGAGCTTGAAGCTCCTTATTCATTGCTTCCGCAAACGCTCTGGAGTGATATGAATGTAATAGTTGATAGTGATGGAGATGGCAATAAAATGAACGATAAGAGTAATCCAATTATTGTGATTCCGGCTTTCAGGAAACCTGGAGATATTGGAGTTCATAATTTTAAGCTTCATATTGTGGATCAGTCCGGCAATAGTTCGGCGCAGGATTTTAGTGTAGAGGTGTTTGTGCCGGAAATTACTTTGAGTGAGGTAATTTCGTCCAATCCGATTGCAGAGGGAGAAACTTTGGAGGAAACATATGGAAATGTGCCGCAAGTGCCTTTTGTTCTGATGAGGGAACGCAATGTGCTTAGAATTTTAAATAGACAGCTCGTGGCCATACCGCGTCTGGAAAAGATAATTACTCAATCGGCTCTTTTGTCCCAGGGGTATAGGACCGATGAAGCTGGGCAGTATAATATTAGGGATTTTGATTTGGAAGATATGATTTTGGTTGAGAATGATGCTGGAATGATTGTTTCCGAGATCCACCCAAAGACTGCGAATATTGGAGCTCTTGTTGATGGTTATAGTGTGGAGGCATATGAGGCTGTACCACCTGTGAGGCCGACAAGTCTGGGGATTATTGAGAATAGCACCGGAAGGACTATGGCGAGTGTTTATGTTGTGGCGGATTCCAATATAGATGTAACTGTGCATGAGCAATTTAGTTTTGAGGATTCGGATTTCAATTTGCTGTTTGGGGTTCATGTTAATGATCTTGATCCAACTGACAGTTTTGATTTTGTAAAATATCCGGCAGATAATCCGCATTATCCGGGAGGGGTTGCTTTGCTTGATCGTACTGATCCTGATCCTGATCCTGCGGCAAGCGGATCTAAAGTTGCTTTGATAGATACAGGTGGCAATATTCTGCTTACAAATGATAAAATGAGCATTAGCCATAAAGAGAATGACCATAAAATTGATCCATTGATCTATGAACTTCGTAGTTCTGATACTGTGGTGGCAGAGGTTTATGTTTCTGCAACCAGCGGCCTTAGTGAGGCTGTGATCCTTGGGCCGGATGATGTTCCATATGCATTGCCAAGGTCTCCAAGAAGTCTCAATTTTGGTTCTGAGCAGTATGATTATATTTTGCCGGAGGAAGAGCAAGTCGGTGATACTTCTGATGTTATTGATTTGGTTAATGAAATGATTCGCAATGGGGCGATTGACAATCTTTATACTGAGAATGGATTTGAGTTTGATCCTTTTGAATTTATTAGTAGGGCTCAATTCATAAAAGCTCTGCTTACGATGCTTTGTATAGTTCCGCGCAGTCCGGAGGCTTTTCTCCCCTATAATAATCAGGAAGTCGAGGGCGGATTTTACGATGTGCCTTATAATGATGGCTATTATGAATGGTATTACCCATATATTAAAGAGGCCACACTAAGAGGGATGGCTGAGGGATATCGAGGTGAGGAGGATAGAGATGTGGCGACTGGTTTGGCTCCTTTCCGCCCAGATAACACAATTACCCGAGCGGAGGCGGTGAAGATTATTATTGATTCTTTGGTAATGCAGGGAGTGCTGGATGGAAAGGCTTTTGCCGATATTGATCCGGAGAGTAGTGAGGTGGCCTGGTATGAGCCGTATATGCAGGCCGCGGTTGATTTAACGCCTTATTTGCCAGAGGGTGTTTATTTGCAAAATAATAATATCATTAAGGATATTGATTTGAATGGGCCTGATGAGGAGCTTGTGTTTATTGAACTTTTGCAAATGGTTGAGAGAGTGATTGCCGTTACAAATTGTCAGGAGCTTGATGCGGACAATGATGGCATGTCTGATTTCTGTGAGGAAAGATATAGAGTTGATAATCCTTTTGCAGATCCGGACCATGATGGTTTGAACAATGCTGAGGAATGTGCGCTGGGAATCAATCCGACTGATCAGGATACAGATCGCGGAGGGGTGCTTGACGGTGCTGAGGTTAATATTTTTGGAACAGATCCTTTGAATATTTTGGACGATCCTCTGGACAATGATGGAGATGGCTTAACCAATGCCGCGGAAATCTTGATTTACGGTACAAATCCGGAGGATCCGGATACTGATAACGGTGGCGTGCGGGATGGCGATGAGGTTTTTCAGGCCAGTGATCCGAATGATGAGCAGGATGAGGTCGCTCATTTTGGAGGGCTGAGTGATATCGGTAGAGATGAGAAAAAAGGAATTTATATTGTTCCGGCTGAATGTAATGTTTGCCCTTGTCCTTCAACTTTGCTTTATAAAGCTGATTTAAAGGAGGGTGACAAGGTGTTTGCGGAAATTGTCACCGAAGCACAAGACTATGTTTTCAATATGAGTCAGGAGTATATAATAAATACAATAAACACACCTTAAATAATGAAAAAAATCTCATTCTTAGTTCTTGCTCTTTTGCTTTTCCAAGTAAACAGTGCCTTTGCGGCCAATACTTTTTTGGATAGATTGAAAGAAAAAGTGAGTGATGTCCCGGATGCCAAGATTTTTATAGATAATGCTTCTCGAGATAATTGTCAGGTATCTTTGAATGTGATTTACGATGCTTTATTCAAAAACTACCTGAACTTTTTGGATATTCATTTCAAAAACAAGGATGCTACCAGTTCATTAACAAACACAGCCATAGCCAATTATATAGATTTTAAAAAGGATGTTGAGGGTTTGTATACGATTGTTTTGGCAAGGACGGCCAGCGATTTAACTGAGTGGAATGATACTTATTGGAATTACTCTCTTGGAGAGACGGGTCTGGCCCAAAAGATGTATGCGGATGAGAATAAGGATACCAAAGCTGAACTTGTGCCTTGGAGATACGCAAAGATATCCGACTATATGGTGAAATGTCAGGGAATCCAAGATCAATATATTGAGAGTGCGAAAAAAATATTAATGGATCGTATAGCTACCGCCGCCACTCAAAAAAGGCAAATAATCTTGGTTGATAAGTATAATGATATCAATGAAAAACTGAGAGGTTTGCAGTTTCATATAATCGAAATGGTTAATTTATATACTACCTTTCAAAAGCGTTACCCCAGCTTTACAGGGGATAAAATGCGTCAATAATGAAAAAACTGATACATATTACAATTAGTGCGCTACTTACTTTTTCCGTTCTGTTTGGTGGTTACAATACTCTGTATGCCGCCAAATATGATTTTGAGAATGGTGCTTATGATGTTAGCCAGGCGATGCTTTATCATGATGAAATAAATGAGATGTTTAATGAAAAAATTCTGACTGCAAAAGAGATTATTGATGGAGGAGATTTTAGTAATCCAAACCTTTATCCTCCGGACTGCGATTTTGGCGAAAGCTATGAAGATTGTAGTGCGCAATGTCCGGCTTCAAATGTGAGCACTTATTGTGTTTCGGCGACGGCAATTGATATGTATATGAGATATCTGGCTTTGTTATACAAAATTCGGGATGGCAGTTATGTAGACGCGATTGATAGTTTTACCTTAAATATTTTTAAACTCGCGGAATTGCACCAAGAGAAAGTGGAGGAGGAAATTGCGACTGCCGATAAATATATGATGGGAACTTTGGCTGTTTATGATGAATTTTTGCTTTCTTATGCGATGCATATTAAGTACGAGAAAATTATTGTTGGTTTGATAAAATATCGAACCAAACTTAAGGGACTTAAGCGCAGTATTGGAAGTATGATGCTCAGTATTATTGATGTGACCTCAACAAAATGCCAATAAAATTGAAACAATTTGCTTATGTTGGTTTTGGGATGATGCTTGGACTAGCAATTTTTGCGGTGCAATTTTTGCATGGGTCGGTTGCCTTTGGAGAAGAGGGGCTTAGTGGTTATGAGCAAATGGAAAGTTCTTTGCAGGATTTTGGTCAGAAATCAAATTGGAGAAAGGTTTTTGGAGATCTAAAAGAAGCGACTTCTCCAAACATCTATTATTTAATAATGGGAAAGCTTAAGGAAGTCGGGCATGATAAGGCGATTGAGGTTATAGCGGAGAACTACGGATATACGAAAGATCGGGCGGAGAGGATTGTGGACGGATCTTTGCTTGAGATCCTTAATGATCCGGAAGAGAAAAATGTAATTACAAGCGAGGAAGCTTTTAGGAAGCAGGCGACAATTGCGGCTGATTATGAATATTTGAAGGAAATTTTCGACTTGGAGCAAGAGCTGGATATTATGGTTAGTCCTCAGGAAATTTTTGCGAATGGCGATCTGGAAGATTCGGGATTTGATTTGGTTTATGATTTGACCGTGATTGAGCACATTCTTTTTTTGAATGATATGGATGTTCCGCAATTGGCAGTCTCTGCCAATTCTCTTAGTTCTCCTTATGTTGCGGAACTGGATAGTCCTCTTTTGGCTCCTGTGGATACCCCCGCTTTTGAAGATGAGCAGGGTGAGGGATCTGGTTCGGATGAAAATATTGATGAGGATGGAGAGAAGGATGATGGCGGGGTGGAAGCTGATGAACTGGATGAAGATGTCTGTCCGACAGAAAAGACTCCTCTGCAGACCGCTACGAATGCGCTAAGAGCGAAGGCTGGTGCTGGCCCTGCGCCAAGGACTCAGGGAGATCCTAAAACATATAATCAGACTGATGCGACAGCTCAAGCCGTTGCTGACAAGCTGGAAAAACTTTTGGCACCGACTACACCGCAAGAGTTTCTGGAGACTTATTGCCCGGGTAGTGAGACGGGAGCTTCGGCAAGTGCGGGCGTGGATGTGGGAAGTGCTACCGGGGTCCCAATTATTGATAGTGCTGGTTTAGGGGCCTCTGCCGGCTATGATAGCCCTTTGGGCATTAGTATGAATGTTTCTGTTTGTATGCAGATTGAGATGATAAAAAAGACTGTGAGTAGCTATAATGCCGGTGATAGTTGTATTCAATGTGAGGTCGAAGCTACTAATGAGAAATTGAAAAAACTTTTGAATCATACTTTGTTGCCAAATAAGACTGTGGGAAATATGTTTGAATCTGCTAAATGTGCCGGACCGATGGAAGAAACTCCGATTGCCATGAATATCGTTTTAAATGCGGTTCCTATCCCCTCTCCACCAAATGATGATCTTATTTTCGGAAAAAATATTGTGGAGGAATGGACAAAATTTGCCAACAAGACAGGGTGGTCTAAAACTGCTTTAAGCTCTCTGCCTGGGGATATTGTTGCGTTTGATACCATCGAAGAATCTCTTTCACAGGCCCAGCAACTTGAAGATAGTTTCTCTCAAAACGCTTTCTTGGTAGTCGAGGCGGAAAAAGCCGCTGAGAAAGCCGAAAACATGATGAGTCTTGCAGAAATAATTCGACCAAAGATTCAAAAGGCGACAGAATTTTTTGAAAATTATCAGGCAATATATTCCGATCAACTGTTGCCGGTTTGTCAGGGAGTTCTCTCGAAAGGTAATACTAAACAATAATATGAAAAAACTTGCGCTTACGCTTATAATTTGTTCAATGCTAAGTGGATCGACCTTTGGGCCGGCAGTCTTCGCCGCCGAAATTACGGGGAGCGACACCAAGAGTATTTCCAATTGTTTTTATAGGGGTGGGAAGGAGTTTGTTTCTTTTCTTTCAGCTACATTGGGTGCAAGTACGGGAATGGATTTCGTGGAGGGGCTTTATCAGCCCTGGCTTGATGTGTTTGCGCGTAATGCTTGTCATGCTTATGATATTTTGGCACTACTAAATGAAGAAGCAAAAGTAAGAAGTACCATCAGAAATGCCTATATGACTTGTAGAACAGATAATATGGATCGCTTGCTATTGGCATATAATAAAATTTCTGCAGAGATATATTATGTAAGGCATAAAGTGGATCCCGGCCTTGCCTGGAGCGTGCCTTTTTACGGATCTTTGCAAAACTTTGGTATTGTGGATGATGATATTTTGATTCCCAAAATGAGGGAGCTTTATTTGGAAGATAGTTCTGGAAATATTGGCGGGAAGTTTAGTAGCGATGAATTTAATCTTTTTTATAGAGATTTGACTGAGAAATATGCCGAAAAGTTTGATCCCAATAATGGTGAGTATGTTGCGCAATGCGAGGGAAGCTGGGCAGAAGTTAAAGAAAAATGGGATGAGTTTTATGCTTTTTTCATTGAGGGAGGAGCGATAAATAAATTGGAGAAGGATTACAACAAAACTATAGGAAGTAGCGTTGAGGCTCTAAAAAAAGAGGGAGAGGTCTTTACAAGCAAGGAGGGATGGTCAAATTTTGCTTTGAGTAAGTTTCAAGCAGGGCTTAAATTTGGAGATGCTCCGGGGGTGAGCCTGATGGGAAATTTTGATGGAGGCGCTTTTAGTTTGGACGGAGGCGACACAACGGGTTGGAGTAGTGAGGATAGCGGCTGGGATGAGTTTTCCAGCGATAGTCAGGCAATAAGGGCTTATAATCAGGCTTCAAATACTTTTTCATGGTGGGATGCCGCCTACAATCCGGGCGATAGCGCCAATTCTAATCTTATTGTGGAGAGATTTGAGGCTGTTGGAAAGAGTGATGAACTTTCTACAATGATCAGTAAATATACCAATTTGACAGCAAAAGTTGATACTATATACAGAAGCTCTTCAAAAACTGTGATGCTAGACATTTTGGAGCAACTGGATGGCTGGGATAAAGCTATAAGAGCATCTCTGCCTATTTTAAATGAAGTGAGCGAAACTTGCGGCAAAAAGGTCGCAGACAGAGCGGACAAGTAAAAAACCCCTTGGGCAAGGGGTTTTTTGGCTTTTCTAGGTTTTTAGTTCATGGGCATATGAACTAGGGCATACGATGAAGATTTTTATAAAGGATTAGTAATTTTATTTGTGTACCAGTCCGTAGACCAGGTCGAGGAATCTCTCTTTAATTCTTTCTTTTTGCTCTATTCCGTTCAGTTCCATTGTTATATCTGTGACTTGAGACAGGCAATATGGACATTTGTGTATGTGGCTTGAAATTGATTTACCACAGGAGAGGCAGTGAATGATCATGGTGATGAGGGGAAAAGTTAAATGATGTAATAGTGTTCATCCTCTTCACCTTTTTGCCTATTGATAACTACTTTTTGCTCCGACGCTTTTTTTATAGGAGCTGAAGTAGGTTCATGCTTGTTTTCTGTGGCCATTTTTTCTAGGAAATTATGTACAGCACTTTCTTTAATCCTATACATTCTTCCCAATTTTACCCCTTCAAGCTTCCCATTCTTAATAAATTTCAGAATGGTGAACGGATGTACTTGGAGAATATTGGCAACCTGTTCTGTGGTCAGAAACTTTTCAATCATTTCAGGGGATAATAATAAGTTTTGTTAAAGTTTATTAAACTTTAACAAATTCTATCATATTTTACTAAGGTTTTCAATACTCTTGCGAGACTTTTTTAAAGATCGGCGTTGAGTAGAATTTAGCATGGTGTATTAAAGTATGCAAGAGTTTTTTAAACTTTATTAAAGTTTATTAAATCCTAGAAAGCATTTTACCATTCCCTAATTTGTTTAATATAGCTTAATTACACTAAAGTATATTAAACAATACTAAATTTTATTAAAGTATATTAAACTTTAGCGAATAGATTAATGGAGACTATTTCATCATTTTTTTAAGCCACTGACCTGTATGGGATATTAAAATTTCCATAACTGCCTCAGGAGTACCTTGGGCAACAATCGTTCCTCCACAATCTCCCCCTTCAGGCCCCATATCTATAATATGGTCAACGGATTTAATTACATCAAGATTGTGTTCAATAACCAAAACTGTGTTTCCCATGTCAACCAGCCTCTGAAGTACATCAAGCAGTTTTCTTACATCATCAAAATGCAGGCCTGTGGTCGGTTCATCCAGCACATAGAGGGTTTTACCGGTAGATCGTTTGGAAAGCTCCGTAGCGAGCTTAATACGCTGAGCCTCACCACCGGAGAGTGTGGTTGCGGATTGACCCAGGTGAATATATCCTAATCCAACCTCACTTAGAGTTTTTAGCTTGGACTTGATGTTTGGTATGGCTTTGAAAAACTCCATAGATTCATCAACAGTCATTTCCAAAACTTCATGGATGTTTTTGCCTCGATAACGAATTTCCAAAGCTTCGCTGTTATATCTTTTACCTTTGCAGGACTCACAAGGCACATAAATGTCCGGCAAGAAGTGCATTTCTATCTTTTTTATACCATCTCCCCGACAAGCCTCACAGCGCCCTCCTTTTACATTAAAACTAAATCGTCCAGCTTTGTAGCCACGGGTGCGAGCTTCCGGTGTTTTGGAGAACATGTCGCGAATGTCTGTAAAAACTCCGGTATATGTGGCCGCATTACTGCGCGGTGTCCTACCGATTGGAGATTGGTCGATATTGATTATCTTGTCCAGGTGCTCCATGCCCATAATATCCTTGTGTGCACCGGGTCTGGCTTTGGATTTGTATAGTTTTTGTGAGACTTTGCGCACCAAAATATCATTGATAAGGGTTGATTTTCCTGATCCTGATACTCCGGTTATCCCGATAAAGGTATTGAGAGGGATTTTTGCGTTTACATCTTTGAGATTGTGTTCCGTCGCTCCAAGAATTTCTAAATGCTTGCCGTTCCCCTTTCTGCGCTTCTTAGGTATTGGGATTTCAACTTCTCCGCTCAAATATTTCCCGGTTACCGAGTTTTTGTTCTTCATTATTTCGCTAGGGGTGCCGTGAGCTATCACATTTCCGCCGTGCTTCCCCGCTCCGGGGCCAATATCAAAAATATAGTCTGCGGCAAGCATGGTGTCTACATCGTGTTCTACCACAATAACCGTATTTCCTAGGTCTCTAAGGGAAATCAGAGTTTTTATCAGTTTGTCGTTGTCGTTTTGGTGCAGGCCGATGCTCGGCTCGTCTAACACATAAATTACGCCGGAAAGCTTTGAGCCAATTTGGGTGGCTAGGCGGATTCTTTGGGCTTCACCTCCGGAGAGGGTGTTGGCCGTGCGGTTTAGGGTTAGATAGGAAAGCCCCACATTTTCCAAGAATAGTAGTCTGTTTTGGATTTCGTGGAGGATTCTGTCGGCAATCTGTGTTTTTTCTGCGTTTAGTTTTAGATGTTGGAAGAAGTCGATGGATTTCTTTACGGAAAGACCGGTTACATCAATAATTGAATTATCATTGATCCTTACAGCCAAGACCTCGGGTTTTAGCCGTTGCCCTTTACAAGTTGGGCATTGCAAAATCCGCATATAGCCTTCGATCTTTTTGCGAACATAGTCTGAGTCTGTTTCCAGGTATCTGCGTTCCAGGTTTGGCACTACTCCCTCGTAATTGGTCTCGTAACTGCCTGTGAATGATGAGCCCTCCTCTTCAGGCCTTTCTGTCCCACCAAGGGCAACTTTATATTTTCGGCTTTGGTCTCCGTGCAGAACTATTTTCATGGCTTCTTCTGAAAGCTCTGCTATGGGGGTGTCCATGGAAAATTTGTGCGCTTTTGCAACTCCTGCCAAAATTCTGTTGTACCATCCTAGGTGGGATGTTGTTGTAGACCAAGGTAAAATGGCTCCCTGCCCCAGGGTTAGCTTTTTGTTTGGGATGATTAGATCCGGATCGATCTCCAATTTTGTTCCAAGCCCGTGGCATTCGGGACAAGCTCCGTGCGGACTATTAAAAGAAAAAGTTCGTGGGGAAATCTCAGGAATATTGATATTGCAGGCTTTGCAGGCAAAATGTTCAGAATAGAGTTTTTCTTTGCCGGTATCGTGATCTGCAACTATGAGCAGGCCTTCGCCGAAACGAAGAGCTGTTTCAATAGAATCATAAAGCCTGTTGCGATCCGGGTTTGGAAGGTCTATTTCCTGTCCGGAATTGAGTTTTTGGACTTTCTTGCCAAAATCTTTTGTGACCAGACGATCCACTACTATCTCTATATTGTGTTTTTTGTTCTCATCCAGCTCGGGCAAATCGATTATCGGATAAACTTCTTTATCGATGCGAATACGCACAAAGCCCTCTTTCTTAATTTTTTCGATACTTTTTTGATGGGTGCCTTTTTTGTCTCGGATGATCGGGGAAAGGATCAAAATTTTCTTTCCTTCTTTGAGTTTGGCAATGTCGTCGAGAATTTCCTGGGCTGTTTGTCTTTCGATGGGCTTATCGCACTTGGGACAGTGGGGTGTGCCTACTTTTGCAAATAGCAGGCGCAGGTAATCGTATATTTCTGTGACCGTTCCCACTGTGGAACGGGGGTTTCGCGGAGCTGTTTTTTGGTCGATGGAAATAGCCGGCGAAAGTCCTTCAATGCTCTCTACTTCGGGCTTTTCCATTAGTTGAAGAAAATTCCTGGCATAGGTGGAAAGGCTCTCCACATAACGCCTTTGGCCTTCGGCATAAATTGTATCAAAGGCAAGCGAAGATTTCCCTGAACCGGAAAGACCGGTAATAACCGTGAATTGATTTTTGGGAATCTCAACATTGATACTTTTGAGATTGTGTATTTTAGCCCCTTTTATGATTATTTTATCGTTTTGCAACTGTTGGAAAGATTATCTAATTAGCAAGTGAAGATTTTAGCACGCTTTTTTGGAATCGGCAAGTGGGAAAAATTGAGGGGCGTGGAGGATTTGAGTAGGATGGTTTTAATTTAATTTTATTGTATGTCTAATGAAATATCCAGGGATGAATATGCAAGATTGCTGAAGATTTCTGAGGGAAATACGGTTGAAGGTGCTGTATTTCGGGGCTCTGACTCTCAAAATAGCGGCCCACTACTTGGTGAGGGGTGGATTGATTTTGGTGAAAAGGCGATGAAGGTTATTGAAAAATAGTGTTGTCCAGCGCCGTCGTTTCCTCGGGCGCTGGGGTGTGTAGGTCAGAAACCTGTAAGCTCGCATTCGACTCCTTCGGGGGTTACGCATTCGAAGGAGCAACGCTTCTCGTACCCTCCATCGTGACCGCCGTAGGGAATACTGAACGAATATCTTACTCGTACCCCCCCTTTTGCAGTGGGCCCATATGTGGTTTTACCCACATATTCTGCCTTCGTCGGGATTTCACTCTTTTTAGCTTCACAGGCCTCCCGATCCGCAATAGCGGTTCGGTAATCCCACCGTGTTCCCGCACAGCTTGCCAGAAGCAAGACTACGAATAATGTGATCATCGCCTTCATGTGACTATTCCTTTCGTTGTGGCAAACGCACTAAAAAGTCGTTTACCTAAGTTTTAAGGATCCTACACTACCCCAATTTAAACACTTTTTTCTAGTTTTGTCAATGATTCCTCTCTCCCACTAGCACTTTTCCGTACTTTTTGTGGTTTTCTTTTTTGTCGAAGAGGTATTCCAGTGCCAGGTAGCCGGAAAATAAAAATGGCACTATCATAAATCCGATATTCATTTCCAAAAGTACATTGAAAATTGCATGGAGGCCGACTGCTAGCAGTAAACCTTCGAGCATTCTTTCTTCGTGGAACATCTTTTCTTTGTGCCATCCTAAGATCTTGTGCAGGCGCAGCATCCATTTGCCCCTGCCATCCCTGATCTCCTGCTGGAGCACTGTCTTGGCAAAGTGGGCTTCTCCATAATAAAATCCCAAAACTCCCGAGAACATTATGTGGGCGAAGGTGGAGAAACTGGAGCGGAACAAAAAGGGCATGAAAAGGTTGCTCACGCCTTCGGTGAGCCAGATATTGTAGAAATAGAGAATGTTTTCGGTGAAGGCGAACCCAAGGGCGGCGATTACAAAAAATTCAATTGAATCATCTACACAACGGAGGTTTTTGTCGTCATCGACCACTTTTATGCTGAAAAATTTCATTAGCTCTTCGAGGATTCCCACAAAAACGAAAGTTATTAGGAGGCTTAGGGGAAGTTTTACAAGAGTTGTGATGCCGATTATGTCCTCGTTGTAGAAGGATGCGAGGTGGAAGGCATTTATTGAGGGGAAAAATTCCCAGAGAGCTTTGTAGATTAGGATGGGGAAAACGGCTATGGCTCCGGCGATGAAGGTCATAGCTACCAGTTTTTTGTCTTCGGGCTGCTTTTTGTAGTAGATATAGCCCCAAATATAGGCGGGAACGAGTGCCAAGGTGATTGAGCCGATAATCTGCATAAACTGGGGCATTTCTTGATATTTATGGTATATGTTATTATACCATTTTTATTCCTGTTCGGCAAGGTTGATAGTGTTACTTTTGCCTTTTAGATCGTGCAAATTGTCGATTTCGGTGGTGGTGATGATGCTTTGACAGTCTTTTATGGTGTCGAGGAGGTGATCTTGGCGCTCGTGGTCAAGCTCGGAAAAGACATCATCAAGCAGGAGGATGGGGTTTAGGCCGGTTTTTTGTTTGATGAATTCGATTTCCAGGAGTTTGAGGGCCAAAAGGACTGTGCGGATCTCCCCTCTTGAGGCGGATGTGGTGAGGGGCTTTTCGTTGATGAAGAAGATTAGGTCGTCGCGGTGGGGCCCGATTGTGGTGGTGGATTGGATTAGGTCTATGTCGCGGCGGTTTTTAAGGCGCATGTAGAAATCCTCTTTGGTGAGGGCTTTTGTTTCGTAGTCGGCGGTGATTTCGTCTTTTTCGCCGGAGATTCGTTGGTATATTTTTGTGAGTTGCTCGTTGATGGATTCTACCAGGCTGAGGCGTTTTTCGATGAGAGTACTGCCAAATTCCACCAGTTCTGTGTCCCAGGCGTCGAGGTCTTGGAGGAGGCTTGCGGTGGGCTGGTTGGCAAATTTGGCTTTTTTTATTTGATGGAGGAGGGCGTTTCTTTGCTTGAGAGTGCGAGTGTATTTGATTAGGGCGTGGAGGTATTCACGGTCTACCTGGGAGAGGAGGATGTTTAAGTAGCGGCGGCGGAGGGATGGGCTTAAGTAGAGGATGTTCAGATCTTCCGGATGGAAGAGGACTGTGAGGAAGTTGCCGATGTATTCGCTATTTTTTAGGTTTACTCCGTTTTTTTTGAAGTTCTTTTTTTTGTTGGGATAGCTGGAATAGAAAACTTCGAGTTCGCTTTTTTCTTCGCCAGTGAGGGCTTGGGCTTTTATTCGGAAATAATCCAAATCCCATTTTGTAAGATCTTCGTTATGGCTCGAACGGAATGATTTGCCGAGGGAGAGCATGTAAATGGCTTCCAGAAGGTTCGTTTTGCCGAGGCCGTTTTGGCCATGGAAGATGGTGATTTTTGGATCAAGAGTGAAATTGAAGGAGAAATCGCGGTAGTTTCTGAAATTTTCTAGTTGAAGTGTGGACAGTTTCATATTATATTTTGTCTGCTATGAATAAAAACTCTTCAAAACTCGCTTGGCTGGTGACGGGACTCTAAAACTCCTGCTGTTTATATTGTATAACTAATTCTAAATATGTCTAAAGTAAAAAATGAAATAAGTATTGAAAGTATGCGTCACTCCTGTTCGCATATTCTTGCGCAGGCTGTAATGGATATGTTTCCTGAGGCTAAGCTGGGAATTGGGCCTAATATTGAAAATGGATTTTATTATGATTTTGAACTTCCGCGGACGCTTATCCCCGAGGATTTGCCGATTTTGGAGAAGAAGATGCGGCAGATTGTCAAACAAAACCAGAAATTTGTGAGGAGGGAAGAGCCGGGAAAGATGGCGATCGATTTCTTGCAGCAGACAGGCCAGAAGTATAAAGAGGAATTGGCTAAGGAATATGTTGAGGCGGGTGAGGTAATTAGTTTTTATGAAAATTTTAAACCGAATGTTCCGGAGCCGACTTTTGTGGATCTTT
>JAHIRL010000146.1 GCA_018818755.1 Patescibacteria group bacterium | reverse complement strand
GGAGAGACGCCCCTTGGGGCTACCAGCAATTGTGAGAAAACCGATCCGTAGCCGCAGCCAATGCGAGCTTCGCGAGACTTTGGCATAGGCGTAGGAAAACTTTCAAGAAAAAATGTGCGAGTCTCGCCCTGCGAGATGAGTCATTTTTCGTAGAAAGTTTAGGTTTTCCCTATTCCAACAAAAACAGGCTCGCCCGCAGGGTGAGACGGGTTCTTTTTATAATGCCCAAGGGGCGAGAACCCAGTTCGAGGGCCCCGCAGGGGTCATGTCTCGGGGCCCCCATTTCGAAGAAATGGGGAGAGACACCCCTTGGGACTACCACAATCTAGCAATTCTTATAAACTCCCCCACGGAAGCCAATGTCCATTATCATGTTGACTGAAGGCTTCTTCTGGAAGATTATGCGGATTTTGCCGATTCTGCATCGGTGAATTTCGTATGGGCCGCTAAGTTCTTTTATATCTAGCCCTTTAAGATCGCCCTCAGCAAGTTTGTACAAGGCCTTAATTGCCTTGAGCCGCAAGGATTTTGGTAATTTCTGGATGAATTTTTTATATTTTTCCATTTGCTTTCTCTAGGTTTTTGGCTAACTGCTTGGCATCTATCCCCAGTGGGAAGCTTAATCCAAAACTCTCATCCCCATCCTCATAATAAACAACATCGAGCAAAGGCTTAATGAGCAAGCCCTGAGGAGTTTCCTGGGCAATGAAATTTACAGTTTTGTATTGATCCCTCCAGGCCTTTGGTAGTGTGACCTGGCCTGTTCCGAAAACTTTTAAAGGTGTGACCATGGTTATATAAATTACATAATTACTGTAATTTATAGTATAGGTAAAAATCCCACGGAAGGCAATGCAAAATGGGTTTTTTTGACTTTTTTGATCACCTGTGGTGAAATGGAAAGTAGAAATAACCCCCATTTCTATGAAAAAAACACTTTTATTATTGTTTGTGGCGCTCTTTGCGTTTTCGGCTTGTGGAGAGGCTCCGGTTGAGCCGCAGGAGAACGAGGAAGTCACAATGGAAGAGCCTGCTATGCCTGTGGCTTCCGCAGATGCGGTTGTTGCTGAATATCTTAAACTTACTCTTGGAACGGTCCCAGGAGCCGGTGTTGATTATGAAGCTGCAAAGCCGATGATGTATGCACCTTTTAGGGATCTTTTTGATTCACCAATGTTTGTTCCCACTACCTATTGTATTCAGGATGGACCGACTGAGGTTAATGTAATGGCTGCGGAAGCGTCCGGAGACATGGCGAGTGTGACTGTTGAGGCCGCTTGGGGCGGTGAACTTTCGCCTCACTGGAAATTTACGCTTGTACCTGTTAATGGCGAGTGGCAGGTTTCTCAAATTGAATGTCTATGAAAAAGTTATTAATCGCGATTTTTGTCTTTTGTTCTCTTGCTTCGGTGGCCTTGGCTGATGGTTTTGTGGTGGCCGATTATGCGGCTTTTTTGACCGTGCCCGAGCAAAAGGCAGTTGTGGAGTGGGATGGCGTGACGGAAGAACTTACTATTGCCAGTAAGGTGAGCGCTGATGGTCTGGGGAATTTTGCCTGGATTGTGCCGGTTGTGTCAGCCAGTGAGCCTGTTGTTGAGGAGGGCAGTTTGGATCTTTTTTACGAGATGGCAGATTTGTTTATGGAGAGGGAGCTGGAAAAGAGCTACTTGGGTGGCAGTTCTTTTGAGACTTCTTCTTTATCGAGAACTGTGACGGTTGTGGAGGAAAAGAAAATCGATATTTATGATGTGGCTGTGTTGAAAGCTGAGAAGGTTGATGATCTTTTGGCTTGGTTGAATGAGAACGGCTATGAGATTGGAGATGAGGCTTTGCCGGTTTTGGAGAAATATTTGGAGATGGAAAATGTTTATTTTATTGCTAATAAGATAAATCTCGAAAATGAGTATGCGGGATTTTTGCCGGTGACGGCTGCGGAAAATGAGTGCGTGAAGTTGGCAATTCCGGAGATTGGGGATGATTATTATGATATTTATAAATATGGCTGGATTTTTGCGGATATTGAGGAATGCGCAGATGCGCAATTGGAGCTTGTGGATGCCTTGATTAAACTAGAACGAGGGATGAGCACCCCATTAAAAATAAGCTTTGAGCCGCCGCGGGCTTTTTATCCGATGCAGATTTCTTCTATAAATGGGGGGCAGAGTATTGTGGATGTTTATGTGGTGGCGGATGAGCCTGTGATCGATGAATCTGGGCTTTTGGAGCTTAAGCAAATGACAGAGTATTACCAGGACTTTGTGACTTTTTTGAGTTTTGAGGGGGGCTTGGCTGAAATGGGAGCGGATTCCTGGTTTGTGGAGAGCTCCTATGATGAGTTATTGGACCCGAATGGTCCGGACAACTGGGGCTATGTGGGCCATGGTGAGCGGGAGCAATGGTATTATTGGTGGGAAGATATAAAGTATTTCCTTTGGTATACAGCGATGCCTGTTTCGATTTTGATTTTTGCGATTGTTGGGTTTGTTGTGGTTGTTCGGGCCCTTGTTAAAATAATCAGAAAATAATGAAAAAGTTTTGGATAATTGGGATAGTTTTGCTTTTGGGACTAGGTGCTGTGGCTTTTGCGGAGGAATGGGATGATTGGACGGATGAGGATTGGGATTATTTGATGGAGGAGGAAGGCTGGGAAGATTGGGGGGATGATTTGGAATATGATGAAAATATGTTTGATGATGCCGATATGGAGGTGGATTCTTGGGAGATGTTGAATGAGCTTGAGGAGGAGGGATATGAAGAGTATGAAGATGTGGATATAGATATGAGGCCGACTAATTACACTTCGGGCTATAAGTATAAAAAAGACGGCGATTCCAACTATATGATTACGGGGAAACTTGATGTTTCCTGGGCAAATGATGCTCTTGTGGCACTTATAAAAAGGCTAGCGCAAAAATATGGTCCCCATTTGATGGATGAAGGAGATGACTTGCCTATTTATAGCAGTGGGTTGGATTTTGGTGGAGGGAAAAAATTTGAGGATCAATTGAGCTGGGATCCTAATTATTATGGAGCATCTGAAGTTGAGCATTTTGAGAATTTGGATTTCACAATAAGTTATGGCGGATGGGCAGACCTTGACGATGCCTTTAATGATTTGAGGGAGGATAGGTATAAGGATATGGATGACATTTCCGAGACAACAATTAGTGGTGCCAGGGTTCTTGTTGCCAAAAAAATAGAGAAAGGCGGAGGGATGGGCGAATGGGGAGGATTTGGAGAGTTCCCTGTGAATTGCTGGAAGGGGTCTTCTGGGTCTTATAAGGATGCCTATGTGATAATGACTGCTTATGTCCCTAGTAATTTAACTCAGCGTAAATCGCATATCCCCGATTTTTCTGCTATCAAAAAACCTGTAGTAAAAATTGAGGTCAATGCCCACAATTATTCAGATGGACCTGCACCGGATTATAACAGTTCAGGTGCAAGTACCGGTGGCGGATTTAATTGGTATGAATATTGCGTGGAAGATCCAAGTGATACTGTTAGAACTGTTATGTCGGAGTTGATTTCGAAGACGGAGTCAATATTTGCTCCAATAGCTGAAGTTTGTATCGAGAATGGTTTTTGTGATTATGAGTTTGGAGAGAATTGTCAGAATTGCGCGGTGGATTGTGGGTGTGAATATTTGAAAAATATCCTTCCAAAAATGAGAGGTACTCCGATGAACTATGTGGTGCCGGAATATAATTGCGATCCGGATTTTGCGAACAGCTATTATCAAAGCCAGGATAAAAATTTTATGATGGGGGTTAAGGACCAGAATGTGATGGAGCTTAAATATGCCTGTGTGGATGAGAGTTTTTATGATGAGGATGTGGAAGTGGTAGTGAAGGATGACTTTGAACTGGAGGAGCCGGATTATAAAATTAGCGTAAGGGTTGATAAAAATCAGCTTAGTGCTTCGGGTGAGGATGAGGATTTTGTGACTTTTACGGTGCATGTGACTCCGGAGGATGAGGCTAAGGGGGATGAAGTGAGTATTTCTTTGGAATCCCAAGATGATGATTGGAAAGGGAAAGTTGGCGAGCCAAGTGATGATGAAGGTGTGCTGGATGGTGACGGGGAATTTACATTTACATACAAACCGCCGCAGATATTGAAAGGGCCCTCTACACCGGAGAATATTCCGGTTTTGATTACGGTGAAACATAAAGAAAGTGGAGAAAGTGATACTGAGAAGGTGATACTGTATCCGCTTGGGGTTGAGGCAAAAATAAGGGTGGTGGAGCCGATTCAGGTTTTAAGAAAAATGCCGCTTGTGGCTGGAAAGAAGACCGCGGTATTTGTGGCGGTGGAAACTACCGCCAAGGCTTTCCCCGATGGGACCAATCCATATCTGAATTTCCGATTTTACGAAGAAAGCGGTGCTCCTACTTATACTTTTGAGAAAATTAGTTTGATTGAGGATATTAAAGATCCGATGGTGGAGCGGATTACTGATAATCAGGGTGTGCTTGATCATTTAAACTTTCTGGAATTAAGGGGATCTTTTGGGGAAAAACCTAGCAAATGGTATTTTTTCCAGTTTTATGTTGATCCAACAGATACAAAATTTAGCGGCAAATATGCCACTCAGGCGGAGCTTATGATAGAGCAGTCTGATCCGAACACAGGTGAAACAAAAAGTAGTAGCCTGGATGTTAAATCCACAAAAGCGCCGGTTTATGCTTCTGGGTTTATGTCGGTAAAAATGCTTCCGCTGGCCATCGGTCTTTGGAATGATGATTTTTGTGAATACTGCGAAGAGAAACAAAGCGATGTTCTCGATCTAAATCCGGCTATAACATTTGGAAGGCGAATCGCAAAGAATTGGTCTCAACATTTTAATCCTTCAGAAACAGAGCAACGTAGTGCGGGTTATCGTTTCGGGTGTCGCGCTGATCTCTTTTATTACAGCTTTAAAGGGGAGCTCGATAAAACTCTGGTAAATCAGCAATTACACAAAACCACTGTGGGAAGACTATTGTCTAGGCAGGACTATCCCCCACTTAGAGCGGCCTGCCAGGAACATTTCACAGATATATTTTTGACTCCCGGAAAAGTTCGTAACCAGGATAAAACAAAAACAATTATGGATCTTTTGATTGAAAATAATGCTTCGGCCGTGGGATCCGATGGGAAGTTTAAGCAATATCAAAATGGAACTGCGGAAGATAAATACTTAAAGCTGACCGAGGAGAGCAAACAATATCTTAGGGCGGTAATGCCGCTGGCTGAGGAGAATTTGTATTTTTATACGGAGAGAGAGCCTTGGGAATTGCCGGGCTTGAGTTTGAAGACTACTTCTCCGGCTTGGGTGCTCGCTATGTTTAGGCAAATTCGTGCCGGGCGAGTTAATTCAAAGGCTCTGCTGGCTCCGCTTGTTGATGGAAACCCTAATCAAAAGCGTCTCGTAGATGAATCT
>JAHIRL010000145.1 GCA_018818755.1 Patescibacteria group bacterium | reverse complement strand
CATGATACGGAGAAGGGGATTTCTTTTTCGGATGCGATGAGTAGATTTGATGATGTGTTCGATGAATCTGAGATTGGAGTGATTAAAGCCGGTGAGGCTACGGGGAAGTTGCATCTTATCCTGTTTAGACTTTCTGTGCAGTTGGATAAGAGGCATGAGCTTAATATGAAGATTTTTGGCGCATCGGTTTATCCGGTTGCGGTTTTATCGGTGCTGACACTTGTGGCGATTGGAATGCTTGTGTGGGTGTTGCCGAGTTTGCTTAGTTTGCTTTCGGAGGGTGGTGTGAGTTCTGATAGTTTGCCGCTTGCAACTAAGATTCTTTTGGCTTTGCAGAGTTTGGTTGTAGATTTCTGGTGGGCGATTCTTTTGTTTGTTGCTGGTCTGTATGGCTTGTTTATGGCTTATGTTTCTTCTGCAAAGGGGGCAACCCGGTTTGATTATTTTAAGCTGACTATTCCTGTGGTGGGGGATCTTTTTAGGAAGATTTATGTTTTGAGGTTTGTGGGATTGCTTGGGCTTTTGATTGAGTCGGGGGTTGCTGTTTTGCAAGCGCTTCGAATTACCGGAAATGCTTCAACAAATCGGGTTTATAAACTTAAAGCTCAGGAGATTGTGAATGAGGTTAGGGCGGGAAATAAAATTTCCGATAGCATGAAGGACAGCGAGTTTTTATTCCCTTCGGAAGTTGTGCAAATGATTAAGGTTGGCGAGACCAGTGCGAATCTGGCTCAGGTGTCGGAGAAAATTTCAGCACAGTATCAGAAAGAGGTTGATAATAGTTTAAAAAAGCTGACAACTCTGTTTGAGCCGGTGATGATTTTGGTTGTTGGTTTGTTGGTGGCTTTGATGGCTTTGTCTATCATGGCTCCTATCTTTAATTTAAGTCAAAATGTTAGTGTCTAAACAAAAAAATGGCGGATTCACTTTGATTGAATTGCTGGTTGTGATTGGCATTGTTGCATTGCTCAGCACTTTGGCGGTTGGTGGTTATGGGGCTTATCGAAAAGCGGCTTTGGTAGATTTGGCTGTTGATGACATTATTTCCAAGGCTTATCAGATGAGGGATAGAGCTTTGCACGGAGAATCTGAAGAGAAGGTTTCCAAGTGTTTTGGTTTTTCTTTTGATTTTGGAGGGGGAAAATATGATGTGAAGGAGTTTGAGGAGGATTTTATGGGTAAAAAACAATGGGCTGACGGGGCCTGGAGGTATATTAGTTGTGATAAATCATCCCGGGTTGAAAAGGATCTGGAGATAGATGAAATGATTAATGTTGTGAGGGTGGCGGGGATTGTGGGGGATTTTGATATAAGATATGTGCCACCTTTTGGGGAGATGCGTTTATTGACTTCGGAACAGGTTGTGCCTGAAAAAGTGCTTTTTACCGTTGTTTATGGGGATAGTGTGCAGGCTCAATACAGTCAAAAGTTTGAATTAAATACAAAAACTGAACAATTTAATAAAAATGTGGAACAGGATTAAAAACAAATCGGGTTTTACTCTTACTGAAGTGATGATAGGCATGATGATTTTGACTGTTGCCATTGTTTCTTCAACTAGCCTTTTAATGAGTCTAAGAAAGACTAATGCAAATGTAATTGATAACATGCAGGCATATTTTTTGGCGCAGGAGGGAATTGAAGCGGTGCGCAGTATGCGTGATACCAATTGGCTTAATAATCTTGATTTTAGGAAGGGTCTGGTTGATGGGGATTATTTTGTGGCCAGGAAGGATGTTCTTGCTACCTATGTTGAGGGTAGTCCTGTGACGGATTTTGTTCCCTGGGAGTTTTGGGGGCAAACCGACGACTTTGGTTTGTGCTTTAGGGAGGGGTGGGGATATGGCAGTTGTGATGCCGGAGAGGAGGCCGATTTTAATCGAAAGATAACTATTTCCAATCCTTGTGTGGATGATGCTGAAACGGGAGATATTTGTGAAGATTCTTTGTTAGTGAGGTCGACGGTTAGTTGGGATGAGGATCGGGAAATTTATTTGGAAGAAAAATTAACCAATTGGAAAAGTGGAGCACTTTAGAAAAAACAAGAAGGGATTTACTTTAATAGAATTGCTGATTGCAATGACGATCTTTGTTGTTTTTCTAGGGGTTGTGGTCAGTTCTTATGCAAGTATTATCAAGTCTCAAAGGGATACGAACGATTATCGCCGGATTTATAGTGAGGGGCGGACTGTTTTTGAGAAAGTGGTGGATGAGGTGAGAAATGGGGTTTTGCTGTTTCCGGATCAAAATGTGGGTTTGGATAAAAGCACTTTGCGGCTTATTTCGAATGAAAGCGGAGAAATTGTGCAGTTTAAGTTTTATCCGGAGGAGGGGAAATTGAAGATTAAGGAGGGATTTGAGGAGGCTTATTATTTGAATTCGGATGATGTGAAGATTGAGGATTTTCAGTTTCATATTTATCCGGATCGAGATCCTTATGCCAGTGAGAATGTCAGTTTTGATTATTTGCAATTTCAGCCCCAGGTGACTATTTTTGCCGAATTTGAGGAGGGCATTCCTTTTCAGACAACGATAAGCTCGCGTACTTATAATGCCGTGCCGCAGGCGGCCTATTACCCTGATCTTAATGAATAGATTTTTCTCTAAAATTTGGAGAGATAGAAACGGAACCGCCTTGTTGGTGGCGATGCTTGTAATGGGGGTTTTG
>JAHIRL010000144.1 GCA_018818755.1 Patescibacteria group bacterium | reverse complement strand
CTCCTTGAGTATCCAGATTACCTCTAATTATGTGATAACGCACACCAGGTAGATCTTTTACTTTTCCTCCACGGATAAGCACAACTGAGTGCTCCTGAAGGTTATGCCCTTCTCCGGGGATGTAAGCATTAACTTCCATGCCGTTTGTAAGGCGAACTCTGGCAACTTTACGAAGCGCGGAATTCGGCTTTTTTGGTGTAAGTGTTGTAACTTTTGTGCATACGCCACGCTTTTGTGGGCACCCAAGTTTTATATTACGATTCTTTAGGGTGTTGAAAAGTGTTTGTAGTGCAGGTGATTTGCTCTTTTTTACAGCTTTTTTTCTGGGATTTTTGATTAACTGATTGATTGTTGGCATGAAAATTTAAGTTTAATGTGTCAAAATTTTTGCTTGGCTAATTTATAGGAAGTTTTTAACAAATGCAAGACAATTCTAAATAATTGGTAATTTTTCTTCTTCTTCTTTCAGTTCTTCTTCGGTCATCTCTTCTCTTTGTTCTTCTATTTTTTGAGCCTTTGTATCTTTGCTTGCCACCTCCTTATGGAGATTAGCTTTGCGGTAGATCTCGCCGGCTGGAATTAGTTTACCAATAATTACATTTTCTTTTAGTCCGTCCAGATTATCAATTTTGTTGGTTGTAGAAGCCTCAACAAGTACACGGATTGTTTCCTGGAAGGATGCTGCAGATAGCCAACTGTCGGTATACAGGGCGATTCTGGTTAGTCCAAGAAGCAATCTTTCTCCCTTAATGATTCGTTTTTTCTCTTTTTTGAGCTTTTCGTTAAGGTTCTTTAGTTTGATGGAGTCGATGATTTCGCCTGGGAGCATGTCGGAATCTCCGGAATCGATTATTCTGATTTTTGAAAGCATCTGACGGGCGATAATTTCGATGTGTTTATCATTGATACTTTGTCCTTGTGAGGCGTAAATACTTTGCACTTCATGAACAATGTACTTTTGAACTGTGTAGGTGTCTGTTAATTCCATAAGCTCTCTAAGATTGAGATGTCCGTCTGTCATTGGTTGACCTCTTTTTACATCTGCCTTGTTGCTGATTCTTAGGTTTCTTCCGTATGGAATTTTGTAAGTTTTTTCCAGACATCCATTGGTTTCCAAAACTATCTCGTCTTTGTTTACTTCAACAACTGTTCCGTCCTCTATCGCTTTTATGGATCCTTTTGAAGTGGTGGCTTTGGCAATTATTTGTTTCTTCTTAATTTCGTCACCTTTTTTTACTGCTGGTTCAAGGTCTCCATAAAGGTAGTGGGGGACTTTTACGGGTTTGTGTGAGATTACGGAGAGTTCTCTTAGTTTACCTTTTTGCTTGATGGTGACTTTTCCATCCAATTCTGAAACAACGGCCGGACTCTTTGGTGCACGGGCTTCGAAAAGTTCTTCTACACGGGTTAGACCTTGTGTGATGTCTCCTCCTTCGGCTACACCACCCATGTGGAAGGTTCTCATGGTTAGCTGTGTTCCCGGCTCACCAATACTTTGGGCGGCGATAATTCCAACCGCAGTACCGAGGACAACCTCTTTGTTTGTACCCAGGTCTTTACCATAACATTTTGCGCAGATTCCATTTTCTGTTTGGCAGGTGATGATGGAGCGCACTTCTACTTCCTGGATTTTGTGTTTTGTGACTTCTTCAAGAAGGTCTTTGTCGATGATTTCTCCTTTTTTTGCTAGCACTTCTCCGGTTTTTGGTGCAACCAGATTACTTGCTAGTGTTCGTCCATAAATTCTTATTTCGAATTGTTCACCAATTATTTCTGATTCTTCTACTGTTACCAGATGCGGTTCTATTGATCCGCAATCGTGTTCACGGATGATTACATCCTGATTGGAATCTACCAAACGACGGGTTAGATAACCGGCTTCCGCTGTTTTTAGCGCAGTATCGGATTTACCTTTTCGTCCTCCATGTGTCGCACTAAAGTATTCCAGGATGGTGAATCCTTCTTTTAGGTTTGATTTAATTGGGAGCTCGATAGTTTTACCGGCTGGATTGGCTACCAGCCCTTTCATTCCGCATAGCTGGGTGATTTGTCCCCAGTTACCACGGGCTCCAGAGTCGATCATGTAAAAGACATTATTATCTTCCTCGACACTTTTCACCATCATGCTGGTGATTTTTGATTTTGTTTCGGCCCAAGTATTGATTGTGTGTCTGTATCTTTCGTCCTCGGTGATTAGGCCTTTCCAGTGTTGGTTGTTAATTTTCTTAACAATTTCAGAGGCTTCGTCGATGTGTTTTCCTTTTTCACTTGGTACAAGGATGTCTGCCTGGGAGAAGGAAATTCCTGATTTTGTGGCAAATTTGAAGCCAATGTATTTTAAGCTGTCTGCCAAGATTGCTGTTTTTTTGATACCAAAATTATCGAATGAATATCCTACAATTTGAGAAAGTTGTTTTTTGCTGATGGCTTCGTTGTGATATGGCATACCGCTTGGCATACAATCATTGAAGATAAGGCGACCAACTGTGGTTTCCATAATTTCATCACGGTAGCGACATTTGATTGGTGCTTGAAGATGGACGAATCCGCCTTGATAGGCGAGGATTGCTTCCTGGATGCTTGAGAAGGCCATTCCTTCACCTTTTTCTCCGGCTGTTTGCCTTGTTAGATAGTAACAACCAAGTACCATATCCTGAGTTGGAGTGATGATAGGTTCTCCGGCTGATGGTTTTAGTAGGTTGTGTGCTGAGACAATGATTGATTTTGCTTCGTCTTGGGCGGCTTTTGATAGAGGAACATGGACGGCCATTTGGTCTCCATCGAAATCCGCGTTGAAGGCGGCACAAACTAGGGGGTGGATCTGGATAGCTTTACCTTCGATAAGTACCGGCTGGAAGGCCTGGATACCGAGACGATGAAGGGTCGGCGCACGATTTAGAAGTACATAGTGGTCTTTGGAAACTTCTTCGAGGATATCCCAAACTTCGCGCTTGCTGGATTGGATGAGTTTTTCGGCGTTCTTGATGTTGTGGGCGTATCCGTCACGAATAAGACGACCAATGATGAATGGTTTGAAAAGTTCAAGAGCCATTAGTTTTGGCAGTCCGCATTGATGTAGTTTTAGGTTTGGTCCGATGATAATTACAGAACGACCGGAGTAATCTACACGCTTACCAAGAAGGTTTTGTCGGAATCGTCCTTGTTTACCTTTGAGCATGTCGGATAGAGATCGGAGTTTTCTTTTGTCTCCTGAATTGAAAACTGTGCGACCCTGGCGGGCGCTGTTGTTGAGTAGTGTGTCTACGGCTTCCTGAAGCATTCGTTTTTCGTTTCGGGTAATTACTTCCGGTGCGCCGATGGACATTAGACGCTTTAGACGGTTGTT
>JAHIRL010000143.1 GCA_018818755.1 Patescibacteria group bacterium | reverse complement strand
GATGTTGGCATCTGGGTCGGCAGCTTCTGTGATTACTTTTGCGGCTTCATCTACCTCGAACATGCTTAGATCGTTGCCACCGGTAATATTGAATAACACTCCTTTGGCTCCGTCGATTGAAAGCTCGAGGAGAGGACTTTCGATAGCGGCCTTGGCGGCTTCAGCGGCGCGAGATTCACCTGTTCCGTATCCGATACCCATAAGAGCTGAACCGGCGTTTTCCATAACTGTCTTAACATCGGCGAAATCCACATTGATCATTCCATGGACTGTAATCAAATCAGCGATACCCTGAACACCTTGACGAAGTACATCGTCTACCACTGTGAAGGCATCGTTTAGAGGAGTCTTTTTGTCGATAATTGAAAGGATTCTGTCGTTTGGAATTGTAATTAAAGTGTCTACTTTGTTCTTAAGATTTTCTAAACCTTCGTCTCCTTGAGTTTTTCTTCTGTGTCCTTCAAAAGAGAAAGGTTTTGTAACAACGGCAACTGTCAAAATACCCATTTCCTTAGCGGCATTGGCAATTACAGGTGCACCACCGGTTCCTGTTCCACCACCAAGTCCACAGGTAATAAAAACCATATCGGCTCCTTCGAGAGCTTCCTTAATTTCTTCGATACTTTCTTCAGCGGCCTGTTTACCTACATCCGGATTGCTTCCGGCACCAAGTCCACGGGTTGTTGCTTTTCCAATATTGATTTTGCATGGAGCTTCGGAATGGTATAAAGCTTGGGCATCAGTATTAACAGAAATAAACTCAATACCTTTGAGTCCGGCCTTAACCATGCGATTTACCGCATTGCCTCCACCTCCGCCGACACCAATAACTTTAATGTTGGCAACTGGTGTGATTTCCGGAGTTACTTCCATGGTTTGAGATCTCGGTTTTATTTTGTTTGAGTCATTTTTTTGTGATGCGAAAAGGTTTTTTAAGTCTGTTGCATTGTCATCTTGTGTAGACATGGTGGTATAGTTTAGGTTGTTAATTTAGGGGGTATTATTACCTGCTATTTGACACATTGTCAATAAAAAATGCTAGTTCGGTAAATATTAGGGAAACAGCTTTTTGAACCAGTTTTTTACGCCCGCAACCCCTTTTTTCAAATTTAAATTCTTAAATCCGGCATGGTGCCGACCTTCGTAGCGAGATCCCCAAATTAGCAATCCGATTGCTGTTGCATATGCAGGATCATCTATCTTATCAACCACCCCATCATAGTTTTGGGGAAACCCAATTTGAGCAGGAAGATTTAATGTTTCTCTGGCAAGATCGATGGCACCCGGGATTTTGGCTGCGGCTCCTGTGAGGATAACTCCAGCTGGGAGCATTCCGTCTCTGTGAATCCTGGCTAATTCATCTTTGACCAATACAAAAATTTCGTGATATCTAGCTTGAATTATCTCTACAACTTTCTTTTTTGGAATAATTTGAGTTTCTATTTTGCTGAGTAGGGAAAGGTCGATGGTTTCGCGATCGTTTACATCTTCCGGAAGAGTTGATCCATATTCAATTTTTAGCTTTTCTGCGGTATCTATTGAGGTTTTCATGCCAATGGCAATATCGTTTGTGACATTTTCGCCACCAACCGGAATAACTGAAGTGTAGATTGTGGCTCCATCCTCAAAAACGCTGATAGAAGTGCCTCCACAACCAATATCTACAACCACTACTCCAAGCTCTTTTTGCCTTTTGGAAAGGACTGCTTCCGCAGGGGCCAGTGGAGTTGGGATCATATCGTCAATATCCACACCGGACTGCAAAACGCATTTTTCCAAATTCTTGATGACCGGCTCAAAACCTGTAACGATGTGCGTCTCCACTTCAAGGCGGATTCCGCTCATTCCAACGGGATATTTGACACCTTTTTGTTCGTCTACGGTAAAGGTCTTGGGGATTATGCGTAGAATTCTTCTGTTCGAAGGGATTGTTACCGCTTGGGCGGCTTCCAGAACTCTATCCACATCGTCCTCGCCAATTTCGTTTCCGCCTTGCGATACTGCAATTACTCCTTTGGAATTGATAGATTCGATGTGATTTCCGCCGATACCTAAAAAGACATGGTTGATCGGCTCGCCGGCCATTCTTTCGGCATCCTCGAGCGACGCCGAGATGCTGTTTATTGTCTCTTCTACATCAATGACGGAGCCTTTGCGAAGGCCGGTTGAAGGGGCGATGCCCACTCCGATAATGTTTGGAACCATATTGTCGCCTTCTAAAATCGCAACTACTGTGCGAATTTTGGAGCTACCAATATCAAGACTTGCTATAATTCTAGATTTTGCCATAACTTTGAAATTTATGCCCTTAGTTTGCTTTTTGCATACTACTAGAAATCAAAATACGATACAAACTTTTTTACAGAATGAGGACGGGAAAATGAGGGTGTGTTTAAATTTTGTGTTCGGTCTTGGAGGGCTTGACTTGGGGCGATTGTTTAAAATAGACTTTGCTGATTTTGTTTGTCGTTTTCGGAAATTTTGGAATAATGTTGGTCGAATGATGCCAATTTTTTTAGGAGGCTTTGAAAATTGAGGGATTGGAAGAATTTTTGGATTTTTGCAAGATCGTAGGTGTGAGTTTTGCACTCGTCGAGCTTGAGGGTCATCGGAACATCAGTAATAATGGTGGCCATTTTTTTGCTGAATAAGGCATCTTGTTGGCCTTGTTCAAGTTTTGTTCGGGTAGCACCTTTGAGTTCATCCAGATTTTCGTAAATACCTTCGATTGATTTGTATTGTTGAAGGAGTTTTGTGGCTGAGACTTTTCCGATTCCGGCTACACCTTTGATGTTATCGGAATTGTCTCCAGCTAGACCTTTAAAATCTGCGATTTGGGCGGGGGTGAGAGCGAATTTTTTGTAGACCTCGTCAGGGTTGTATATTTTGTATTCCTGGAAGCCCTTAACGGGGGCGAGGACGAAGGTCCTATCGGTTACGAGTTGAGTGGTATCCATGTCACCGGTGACTATGTATGTGGCCAGGTCTTTGTATTCGAGGGCTTGGAGGGCGAGGGTGCCGAGGACATCGTCGGCTTCGAATCCGTCTATCTCGTAGATTGGAATGCTGAAAGAGCGGACCAGCTCTTTGATCAGGGGGATTTGGGCATAGAGCTCGTCGGGGGCTTTTGTTCTGGTGGCTTTGTATTCTTTGTATTCTTCGTGGCGGAAG
>JAHIRL010000142.1 GCA_018818755.1 Patescibacteria group bacterium | reverse complement strand
TTACATTCTGTTTGTAGGCCTCGTGAGTTGCGTGCATAGCTTTGTACAATTGTTTCCCCACTCGAATGTATTCTCTCTGTTTATAACTCAATTCTTTATTATTCATCCCGGAATCAAGAATCCCATTCTCACCGATGCCCATCATAAAGCCACCCTCAGCCGCGATATCTGGAAAAAGATCTGGAAATTGCGATGGATGAATAAAATGATCTCCATTACTATTGGCATCCTTATAAAGTTCATACATGTCCTCGGCCTTAACCTCGGACAGTTTTAGCATTACAGAATAATCCAGTCCCTTAGCCTCCTCCAATTTCATCCGTCTAAAAGCTTCCATAGGAGTACCATTCACCTCATCATCTGTATTTTTTACCCCCATCATTTTAAATAGATCATAGCCTGATTTCTTCGCAAAAACATAGGCACAATAACCTCCGGCCAGCCCAAGAAAAGACCTTCTTAACCACTTGTTTCCAAGAACCCCCTTGGTCAAATAAAACAATCCGACCAACCCTGCGGCAAAAACCCCCATTGTAGCAATGTCTCCCTCACGAGCAGCTTTCATAAATTGGCCCACTCTTGCCCCAACAAAATCCTTAACCACTGTCACCCCAGGAAGCTCATCTTGGACCTGCTGTTCCTCAAGAGTCCGCTCTTTTGCGTCCGCAGATCTCATGACCGACTCCTTTATTTTGGTAAAACTGATATATGCCGAAGCATAGGCCTGCCCAAATCCTGGCAATGCATTGATTTGTGTCAGATATTTAGAAGGATTCAAAAACCATTTTGATTTTTCCGGATCTTTAGAATATTTACCTGCTCCCTGTTTTAGTAGAGAGAACATTTTTTGATAAAAAGAATCTTCAACAGGTACCCCGACAGCCTCCATTTCCACATAAGATCGGCTCAAATAAGCCTCACTCACAACATCCCATTGATTCGCATCAATCTGCAAGGCTTCGCAATTCCTTTCCCTTAACCAAGTTTGAGAAGGATCTTTTAGCATATCCCAGATATTCTTCTCGGCACCCTGTGCAAAATTCACATCGGACATTTTGCTCTTTGGTTTTAGTTTAAAGTTTTTTAATTTATCATTTACAAGTTTTTTCTGGACACTAACCTCTTTCGCAAGTTTCTCCCTATCTGTTAAAGCTCTTTCCTTAGTAACTTCCACTTTTTTACTCACCTTCTTTTCTTTTTTAACTTCAAGCTTTTTCTCTTTCTTATAGAATTTCTTTTCTCTCATCTTTTCCTGAGCCATAAAAAATTTATCTTCATCAACAAAACTTCTCTCACTATACCCCGGCCTTACTCCGGCCTGTTTATACTGACCCCATCGGAACTCCAAACCAGGCACTCCATCTTCACCTCTCACAACTTTTACCCACATTGAATCCGGCACAGCAAGCTCATCCGCACCCCATCTTCCATCATTCACAAAATCAAATTTCATCTCAATTTCGGAATCTCCATGCTCAAGATAAGGCAAATCTTCAATCATCTTCCGATCAGAATAAGCCTTTTTTAAGCTGTCTGTGAAAGTTTGGGCAATCTCATAGTCATTCAGTTCATTTTTCATATAGTCCTCACCTTTTTCCCTGGCAAGTTTATCAAAAACCATCTGCATCCTGCGTTTAAGCGTTGAAATTGCCATTGTACCTCGTTCTTTAAGGCTTTTAGCTTTCTCACGATTAATTTCCAGCCCCGATGGTAGGGGAGATGTTAACTTTTCCTTCCCGGATTTTCCGGCAAGATAAACAAAACTGGTTTTAGGGAATTTTATATTCATACTATTTTATAATTCTTTTTATATTTACTGACAAAATCTTCAAAAAATTTCAACAGATCTGCAAACACAAGATTTCGAACATTTTCATTTACAGCCAAAAACTCATAAATAGCCAAGCGATGATCTCCTCCCGGAGTGGATTTGAAGAAGCTTTTTTGAAAATCAAGATACTTCTGCTCATCCTCACCCTGCAAATTGGCCCAAAAAGAGTAAATAAGGCGTTTTTCGGCCTGCTCCCTGAGCATCTGCCTCAAGAAAACTTCCTGTCCTTCATCTCTAAACTCGCCACAACTTGCAAGCACACTGGAAAACAAATTTGAGGATTTAAAAAGCGAATCTAAACTAATTAAATCACCTTCACTCATTGACTGTAAAATTTTAGGCAGACTGTCTGTTTGCATCAGTATTTTGGTTAACTTGTCTCAATTTGTATTTTTTAGGATCGATAAATAAAGATTTAATAGTAACTACATCCGGCGCATTAAGCACAATTTTTAAGCGATCAATTTTTCTCTTCAACCGCTTCGCCTTCATCTTATTGGCCCTGCTCTTATACCTGTCCTTTTCATCAATCTCGTCCCAGGCAATATGTTTGGAAGATCTAATAACATCCATAACAGCACCGGAAACACCGCTTCCAATTGATTTCGCGCTTGCCTTTGTATCTTTCCACATATGTGATTTTGAATATGATTCTTTCATGGCTCCGAAACCATCCTTAAGTCCCTTAGTTAAGCTAAGCGCACAAAGTCCCTTTACAAAAGGCCAAGCAAAGCTCAAAGATCTAAGCCCAAAACCAATAAGCTTAAAAGGAGCTTTAGTCGTTGCCCAGCTTGCACTAAGTCCAAATTTTCCAAGATTCCAAGCCCCCTTAAGCGGCAACCTTACTCCATGCCACAAAAGTCTTTTTCCTCGACCTCTCACATTATCCAGAACCCTCTGTCGTGTTTTTCTAGACCAGAAACCGCTATCTCTAAACATAGCTTCCAGCCTCAATAGAGCCTGATCCTTTGGCACAATTCCGATCTTTCCCCAACCCAAATCCCTCTCCATATTAAAATATCCCAAATCCTCAAGCACCTTTACCTCGGACTCAAAGTCCTCTTCACTAATTTCTCCTCTATCAAGCCGTTCCTTTATCCAGTCGTCAATTTTTGAGGCCAACCTAGCCGAGTCCTTGGATTTTTTTGTAATATAGGGATGGGAAACGCCAAGATTTCTTAGCTTATCAACAATTTTTGAATCTCCATCAACACTTGGAAACTTCAGTCTTTTTAGGTTACCTCTCGCCTTTTTTTCTAGTTTTGCCAGATAACCATCCGGACTAAACATCGTTCGCTTAACGATTCCAGCCATCCCCACTTTCCAAACCTTTTTCATATAGACACTAAGATGCGGTTGCAAAGTTTTCATCTGAGTATCAAAAGCTTTTAGAGAATTTGGATGTTGAGGGTCAAGACCAAGCTCTTCAGCCAATAATCGTCTAGCCTCCTTTTCCATAAATACATGATGGGGGCTCCCTTTTGAAGGAATCGGAGAACCAATTGGAGCCTGATCAAACATCATGAACAAAAAGCAAGCCTCCTCCCACTTAATTTTTTCAGTTAAAATAGCAGATTTTAAACCATCCACAGTTGCAATATCATCAGCCCCCAGATTTTTAAGGGGGAAATTTTCCTTCTCATCCCCTTGAACTTGATAACTAAACCCCAGAATCTGTTCGACTGCGGCTACATTCATCCCAACACCAATATTATTGAATTTATTTCTCAAATACTCATCATTATCTAAAGCAATCATATCCGCAAAATGCAAATCCTTTGCCAAACTCTCCACTCTCTCATCAGAAAGTCCAACAGTTTCCGGATTTTTAGAGACAATATACTTATAAATTTGTAGTGCAAATTCCTCATCAGACAAGGAAGGGGAGTGCTCGGCCTGAGCCTGCAGATTCGCAATCGTCCGCTTCCTGCTGGCAATACCTCTTTGAGCGTCATTCATACCTTTTTGCAAATTTTTCGAAACATTCTCCCACTGCAAATCAACCCCTTTTAGCCCGGCGGGCAGGTCAGCATTAAACAAACTTGATGCCGCAATTCTAATATCCTCGAGGTTTTTCAAACTAAAATCATCTCCAACACTATTAAGAGCGTTAAGAAAATTATCTAGCCCCACAAAATTACTCATTACGCCCTTGAAAACCTCCTGTTTTTTGAAAAAAGCAAATAAAACCTGAAGATTTTTTATACCCTTCAAAGTTTCCTTTGGTCTTAGAGATTTTAAAGCTGTCCTTTGCCTCTGAATTTTTCCAAGATCCTCAGCCGCATCCTTAACCCCTTTATAACTCTCGCTTGCATCATCAAGAGCCTCCAACAAACTGACCAAAGATTCATTTTCACCAACCTTTCTAAAAACACCATCCTCAGAAAGTTCGCAAAAGGATTTATATCCCGACGCATAACCCTCAAATTGCTTCATCGCATTTCCACCCAACAAGGACTTTATACCGTCACCATTATTCCCTTGACTCTCCAAAACCACATTAACCGCAGTAGTATCATTTTTTAGCTCTCGCTTTGCATCATTAAGCTCACTAAAGTTCACCTCACCCACAATTTCAGCAATCAACTTTGCCAGATCGGTTTCCTTTGCCAGATGAAAATTATAAAGATTTGCAAGAGCTAGACGCAGACTTTGCCGCCTGCGCAACTGGTCATCACTTGCCCCTTCAATTTTATTGGCAAGAACATCATCCAGTTTTGCCAAATGTGGTTTAAGCTTATCATTACTGTCAATAAGACCCTTTACACCCTCAATACCTGCTAAAAATGGCCCATACAACTCATAGGCCAAGCCCAGAGTTCTTTGTTTATGCACCTCTTCATCCTCAATCTTATCAATTCCCCGAGCGGTCACCTCTTTTTCAAATTTTTCATTAATCCTAGCATCTACATCAGAACCATCAGAAATCTGCCCATATACTTGCCTTATCCGATCACGAACTTCTTCACTAATTTTCAAACCTTCACTAAAAACATCAAACTTTCTCCCATCAGCATCATAGCCCTCAGCCAAAGACAGCCCTAAATTCTCATTTAAAGCCTGTCCCGCATCATCCTGTTCCAAACCGATATTTCCACCTTGGCCTAGAGCCATATTTAGTTATTACAAAAATCTATAAATTATAGCAAAATAACTCCAAAATGTCAATTGCCTAAAGCCAAAAAAACTGCTAATCTGCCCGCAATTAAATTTTAAAACACATTATGGAATCAGAAATCAAAAAACTCGAAAAATCCCAGATTGAAATAAAAGTCACACTCAGCGCTGAAGAAATGGAAAAATATAAGCAAAAAGCGGCGGAAGAAATCTCAAAAGATGTGAAGGTCAAGGGCTTTCGCCCCGGCCATGTTCCGCTACATGTGCTAGAAGAACACATCGGCACAAAATATATCATCGGCCGGGCACAGGAACTCGCGATTCAAATGAGCTACTACGAACTCGTGGTGAAGGAAAAACTTCAGGTCGTAGCTCGTCCAGAAGTAAAAATTGAAAAAGACGATCCATTTACATTCACAGCAAAAGTTGCCACCATGCCGGAAATTGAAATCAAAGACTACAAAGACATAAAAATCAAAAAAACCGAGATCAAAGTTGAGAAAAAAGACCTTGAAGAAGCAAAAGATGAATTAAAAAAATACATCATCAAATACACCGAAACCGACAAGCCTATAGCAAAAGGCTTTAGAGCCGAACTCGATTTTGCCGGCTTTGACGAAAACGGAAAAGAACTCGAAAATACCGCAAGCAAAAACCATCCATTGATAGTGGGGGAGGGGAGCATGGTCCCTGGATTTGAAGATGCCGTAATCGGTATGAAAAAAGATGAAGAGAAAGAATTTGACCTCACCTTTCCAAAAGACTATTTCAAAAAAGATTTTCAGGAGAAAAAGGTAAAATTTAAGGTAAAGGCCACAAAGGTAGAAGAGGCCGAAGACAAAGGTTTCGATGAAGAAGTTATTGAAAAACTAACAGGCAAAAAAATGAGTATCGATGAGTTCGAAAAAGATCTTGAAAAAAACATTCTCGCCCGCAAGGAGCAGGAAGCCAAGCAAAAAGCGGAAAACGAGTATTTGGAGGAACTGCTAAAACGCACAAAGGTAGACCTACCAGAATCGCTAATTCATGAGGAATCACACGCAATCCTTGATGACATGAAGGCAGATATCGATAAAAAGGGCCTAAAATTTGAAGAATTCCTCACCCAGGCCAAAACTACCGAAGAAGAATTGCTTAAAAAATACGAGAAAGAAGCAGAGAAAAGAATAAAAGTGCGGCTCGCTCTCCAACATGTAATCGCCCAGGAAAAGATCTCCGTAGACGAAAAAGAGCTTAATGATGAGCTTGCAAAGATCAAAGCCCACTACCCGGAAACCGAACAGGAAAAGATTGAGAAGGATTTTCAAGCTGGAGAACTAAAATCTCAGATCCAAAACCGCCTGACTTTACGCAAATTTTTTGAAAAAGTTCTGGCATAGTGCTAATATCTAAACAAATAACCCCTACCCATGAAAGGATTATATTTAACAGGATCAATCATCTTCACAGTACTGATCTTAGTGTTAGCCTTCGAGAACATTGGTGCATCATGCAATCAAATGTATTTTTTCTTTTTCCCAATAAGATCAAACCCCACAATTATCACTCTCGCTTTGGCTGTTTTAGGAATCCTTACCGGAATGCTTTATCACGCATTCATGAGCAAAACAATGGAGAAAAGTGAAGAGGATGAGGATTTTTAAGCTTGTATAAAAAAATGTTGCACACCGTCTAAAAAAAATGTACAGTTTTGTCGTATACAAATTGTATACATTTGGGCATAACTGGGTTTTACATGTTAAAAAGGCTGTTTACTTCAAACACGCGTATAAAATTGTTAAAGGTTTTCCTTTCAGATCTTGATGGTGAATACTTTATTCGCGAGCTTACAAGAAAATTGGATGAACAAATAAATTCCATTCGTAGAGAATTGGACAATCTCAAAAAAATGGGATTTTTACGAGCAAGAACAAAAAATCGTAAAAAATACTACCATGTGAATAGAGATTTTGTATTTGTCGACGAGTTAAAATCCATTTTCGCAAAAGCCACATCAAACCACACATCAATAGCTGGGGACATAAAAAAACTGGGAGATATCAAATTATTGATTTTATCCGGAGTTTTTGTAGACAAGCAAACAACCAGCGTAGATATGCTCTTGGTAGGCGAAATAGATAAAGAACAGTTGGCACACTACCTAAACAACGAAATC
>JAHIRL010000141.1 GCA_018818755.1 Patescibacteria group bacterium | reverse complement strand
CCCCGTTTTTACATCGGCAATAAAAATCGCATCAAGCGCAGTATCAAACAGTTTGAAGTATCCTTTTTCGTAAACCCGTAAATCGGAACTATATTTCACAAAGAGTAATTTAAAATCACCATACAAAATATAATACCATTTAAAAAATTCTCCAAATAATTACCTGCATTCAAAAAGGTTTCCAATGGTGGGCGATAGTGGGTTCGAACCACTGACCTTTCCGATGTCACCGGAACGCTCTAACCAACTGAGCTAATCACCCACAACACTTTTTGCCCACCTATTCTAAAAGCTTGTCCTGATTTTGTCCAGATTTTAAAATGTGTTGAAATAATAGGGATATAGGCTAAAATAAGCTTATCTTAAATTTTTTGACTATGGATCCACAAAATAACCAACAAAACAACCAGACAGGAGGAGACCAAGGCGCAACACCAACTCCGCCACAACCACCAGTTCAAGACCAAGGCGCAACACCAACTCCGCCACAACCACCAGTTCAAGACCAGGGTGCAACACCAACTCCGCCACAACCACCAGTTCAAGACCAGGGTGCAACACCAACTCCACCTCAGCCACCGGCAGGGGATCAGGGAAGACCCACACCTCCTCCAGTAGCACCACCGCAACCGGGAATGCCACCACAAGGAATGCCACCGCAACCTGGTATGCCACCGCAAGGCTATCCACAGCCACCACAGGGCATGCCCATGCAAGGAATGCCACCACAACCTGGAATGCCGCCCTATGGATTCCCACAGCCAGGACAGGGAATGCCAACGCCCCCTCCGGCTCAGCCCGAGGATAATACTCCAGCCAATTTTAAGCTTGGCGAAAAACTACCGGCAGTCCTAAAAATAAAAGCACCTGCCAACGAACTAAACTTTGACGAAGAATATTTTATTAGACTATTAGCCGGATCAATCTCCCTTTCTAGAGACGAAAAAAAGAAAATCATCGACTCCATCCCAAAGCTGAGACAACAGCAAGTCGATGAGCTAATTAGAATTTTTGAAGAAGAAAAACAGAAGTTTGCAGCCCTCTCCCAAAAACATGTCCCACAATTGGAGAAATTGGCTCAACAACACTACAATGATTGGATGGATTTAGAAGGAGCCCTTGAACAAGAGAACATCAAAAAGGAAGATGAAAGCAAAGCTGAAGAAATCAGAAAAAACCTGGGGATCTAAAGAATATTATCTTTATCAAGCCTAACACTAATAATGTCGTTGGGCTTGATTTTGTTATGCCTATCCAATTTTACAAATAAATAATTTGGAGTAACCCCGCGTAAGGCTCCTTCCTCCACCAAAACCTCCATCTCCCGCCCTAAAAACCCACTTTTCACCACAGAAGAAACTTCATCCGCCACGGACCTCAGTCTCTGAGCCCTAAGCTTCTTAAGCTCATCCGAAATCTGCTCCTTCATCATAAAAGCCGCAGTATTACGCCGCCTAGAATAGGGGAATACATGCACTTTCAAAAAACCCGCCATCTTTACAAATGAAACTGTCTTCTCAAACATTTCATCAGTTTCCCCGGGAAAACCGACAATTATATCTGTTGTGATTGTCATATCTTCATGAGCCTCCTTAAACTTCTTGCAAACCTCCATAAACTCCTGACAATTATAGTTACGCTTCATCCTCTTCAAAATATCATCACATCCTGACTGCAAAGAAATATGCATATGCGGGCACAACCGCCCCCCGGCAAACAATCTAAACAATTTTTTCGAAAAATTCTTCGGCTCAATACTACTAACTCGAAAACGCAACTTCGAAGTACCCAAAATCAACATCTCAAACAAATCTGCTAAATCCATATCTCCTTCTTTCCATTGCCCAATATTTATTCCTGTCAAAACTACTTCCTTATAACCGGCGGCCTCCTTCGCCCGAGCCTCTGCCAAAATATCCTTACTAGGATAACTATATTCCGGTCCTCGCGCCAAAGGAATAACACAATAACTGCAAAAATTTTCACATCCATCCTGAATTTTAATCAAACCACGAGTCCTCATCCCATCATCCAAAACACCAGTCCCACAATAATCCTCCTTTCTCCGCAAATACTCAGTCAGCTCCTCCCTATCCCCAAAAACCCTATCAACTTCCACCATTTGCTCATAATCTTCCCGCCCCACATTGCTTCCACACCCAAAAACCAAAACTTCCACACCCGGAAATTTACTTTTAAAACTTCTCACCGCCTGTCTCGACTTGCGATCCGCCACATGAGTTACAGTACAAGTGTTTACAATAAGGATATCCGGCTTAATCCCCGAAAAATTACTAACGCCCTCATTCAGCTCAAAAACATCATGTTCCCCCGACAAATCTTCCAGCAATCTATCCGATTCGTAGCGATTTGATTTACAGCCCAGAGTCTTTATATAAATTTGCATACCTACCTTATTGCAGGGATTTACGCAAAAATCCAGTGTTTTTTCCTTTGCAAATACCATTCCAATATACTAATCTTTAGCTAAACCTATTCCTAATCCTTTTAAAAATGAGAAAACTACTAACATTATCACTAGTTTTATTTTCAGCCATTTCCTTAACCGCATGCACCATCCCCGGAACTTCGCAAGAAGATCTGCTCCAATCAAGCTCCGATACTTCACTTGATAATCGATTATTTAAGGAGGCATCGCAAGAATCCAATGCGGAGAAATGCGATCAGATCTTGGATGAATCAGAAAAAAAAGAATGCAAAAAAGTAGTCGAGGCCAATGATCTAAGTGCTCAAGCTATAGCAAAAATGGACAAAAGCATTTGTGACGATATTGAATTGGAAAGATATAAAGAGGCCTGCAAAATTGATGTAGAGAAAAAGCTACAGCAAGCTGAACAAAGAGTCAGGATTGCTGATATAATGCAGGAGGCGGTTGACAGCAAAGACCCCAATTTATGTGACACAATACCAGATGAGAATCAAAAATACTCTTGCAGATTCAACATCCTCGCGAATATGGCAATAGAAGAGGGGAATCCAAGCTTATGTGAACAAATCGGTGAACAGGGATATACCACAAGCTGTATTGAGGTAGTTTCTCAGATCGAGTAGAACGACCATTATGACTTAGTTCAGTGCAAGACAAGTAGCACGGGCAAGAAATGTTTTTGTTCCAGTAGCAGTATTTTTCATCGATACCAAACATCTAGGATTTCCTGCATAGACATCCTGTCTTATAGCATATGGGTACATAAGGGAATTTGATGAAAACCCACAATTAATCATGATATCGTTGCCATAACAACTAACACTGGCAATAGCAGTACTTAAACTAGCAACACTAGTTGTAGGAGAGTCTTCCATCCTAACTTCACCCCCCAAACCCCCAAGAGTCAAATTTCCGTTAATATTTAGATTTCCTGCAATCTCCACATTCCCGTCTGCATCCATTGAAAATTCAGGAGTTCTATTATTTACATGCTTAATAACAAACAGGTCCAAATTTCCCGGGCCGGAGTCCTTGTCGTCATCAGTAAGATTATCATTATCCATACCCACTTTCCATTGCAATACGCCATCTTCAGAAAAATTTACAGACTTTTCTGACCCATCAGTACCATCAATATTTACAATAGAATGATCATTTCCCTGAATTTTTACGATATTATCGCTGGTAGAATAAACCTGCAATGGATATGTCGTACTGCTTGTACCAACTCCCAGATGGTTATCAAAATTAGCATTTCCATATCCTATTAAATCTGCAGAGGTACCACTACTACCAATCACAACATCATTTCCAGAATCCTGGTTCAAATATAGATTATCTCCTGTAGATAGTACTTCATTTCCATCAATAGAAAGAAATACGCCACCCGCTCCAACTTTTAAAGGAGCCACCCCTGTAACAGGGTTAGCATCGACACTATTTTCGACAGAGACACGACCATTAAACCTACCTGCATAACCACTAACTG
>JAHIRL010000140.1 GCA_018818755.1 Patescibacteria group bacterium | reverse complement strand
GGAAAAGTACCTTAAATCCGGGTCAGGAAAAGAGCTAATTAAAAAAAAATTGTCAGGGTATTTCGAAGAAAAACATTAACAGTTCATTGCGGGGTAGAACAATGGTAGTTTCGTCGCGCTCTGGACGCGAAGATCGGGGTTCGAATCCCTGCCCCGCAGCCACGCTTAGCGTGCCAGCCGCTCAGAGACCGGTCCTTAGTAAATATTGCATTCAATTTGACTCATATTACCGTAGGGCTTAAAATATAAAATATTAGCGATTTTAGCATGAGAAACTTTCGTAAAAAAACAATAAAATTACAAGTTAAAAAACGCAGCGGGGACTTAGAGGCTTTTGACCCTCACAAACTACAAAGCAGTTTCTTTGCCGCCGGCCTAGAAAATAGAGAAGAGGTTGCGGGTCTTGTCCAGAAACTAGTCGCATGGATACAAGAAACAGCGAAAGACGGATCTATAGAAACTCAAGCCATGTGGACTAAGGTATCTGAGATGCTGAAAGAAATCGATCCCCAGGCGGCCGAACGCTACGAATCCTTCCGGCGGGAATCGATCATCGGTCTTAAGTAACTATATTCTAAAGACTGTTTTTGAAAGGTGTATGCCAAGAATATCTAGGATCATCCTTAGTATCAGCGGTATAGTAGTCTAGATAGTATTTCCAGCGCATGATATTCTTTTTGCAAACGCCACCTCCACAAGTTCCTAAAATAAAGGACGCCCCTTCTTTTCTAACACTATTCAGTTCACAGCAGAGCGCAGATTTCGGCGCACAGCCCGCCATGCCAGCAATGCCAAGGACGATCCTTAGTAAAACTTAGTAAAAACCTTAGCAAAAAACTATTTCAAAGCCTTTAACTCTGCTTGAGGCATACGAATTTTTCTCGGAGTGACTGTCATCGCAAAAAACGTTACCAGTAGTAAAAATATTCCGGCAAATCCAAATGTAGCCCCGTAATTTATTTTGACTGCTATGTAACCTAATGCTATTGGTCCTACAATATAGGCCATGTTGGCGGCCAGCTGAGTTAACGTGGTTATATCATTTCCCAAGATATCCAGTCTTTCTACATAGTCTGTAAATGTGGAATATATATATATGCAAGCAAGTTGCATTGTTACAGCAGCTATAAGTACTAATACAATGATTATCGGGACATTTTGAGTGAATGCTATTAAGGATATGGCGCAAGCGCCTACCACACCCGAAGCAAAAGCCCCTCTCTTTTTCCCCATGGGAGTTTTTACCAGGCTTGCTAAAGTTCCCACAAATATTGAAGGCAATGTATAAGCGCTCGGAATGAAGGCCGCAATTTCGTTGACTTCTTTCAATTTGTTGGCAAAAAGAATACCGGTAGTCCAAAAAGCTGCATCACACAACATTAGTGCAAATTGAAACAAAAGAAGGATCTTAATTTTTTGGAAAAGCACCCCCAGAACTTTGATTTCCTTAATAAAAGATGTTTTTTCTTTGTGTTCTGTTGCCGGCAAATTCCTCCTTTTTTTATTTTTCCAGAAAAACATGACGAAAAGCACGAAACTGAGTCCCGTGGTGATAATTGATGCGATGAAAGAAAAATCGAAGTGTTTTTCAATAAGGAATACCGCCAATATCGGTCCAAGGGTATAGGCAAGACTCACTACGGTTGCTATTACTGAACAAGCGAGGGTGTGTTTTCCCATAGGCATAAATCTGTGGATGAAACTGAAATCGGAATATCCTCGAAGCTCATAGTACAGCGACCAAACAAGCATGCTTAGGAGAATAAATACCATATTAGGGGGCACTGTAAGCAGGACAAAGGGAAACAGCGCGGCAAAAATTATCATCCAGAGCATAAAGAAAACATAGGACCTTTTCCCGAAGAACTTGGCAATTATGAAGTCGATAAATATCCCACACACAGAAGATGCCGAAAGTATCATACCCATTATCAATGCATTCTTGGTAACATTTTCCAAAAAAAGCGGGGTAACATAGGACATTATGCTATCAGAGAAACTGACCAAGAAAACAACAGCCGCAAAAGGTGCCAGAGGTGAAATAAAAGCTTTTTTTACATCTATTCGTATTTGCATGTTGGATGTTCTATGTGAAAACAGGCACTTAGTATTAAGTATCCTTAGTGTAAGTATAAATCATTTCTTTGTCATATTTATTATTAAAAAATTAGTTCCAAAATAGTGATTTTTTACGATCATAGACTCGAACTTCTCATCCCCTTTAAAGCTTCTATGGTAGAATTAATCCACTATGGCTAAAAAGGAAGCCCAGGCCCGAATCAAAATCAACAACCTACTCCAGGAATCCGGCTGGCGGTTTTTTGACGACGAAAACGGCCGCGCCAACATTGCTCTTGAACAAAACGCCAAAATTACTCAAAACGACCTTGATGAATTTGGCCACAATTTTGAAAAAACAAAAAACGGTTACATGGATTTCTTACTACTTGATGCAAACGGGTTTCCGCTTGTTGTCCTAGAAGCCAAATCTGAAGACAAAAACCCTCTAGTCGGTAAAGAGCAAGCCCGAAGATATGCCCGCTCCCAGAACACCCGCTTTATTATTCTCAGTAACGGCAACCTCCACTATTTTTGGGATTTAGAAACCGGTAACCCGTCCATCATTACCACCTTCCCAACTCCAGAATCTATTGACCATGTTAAATCATTCAAACCCGATCCCCAAGCTTTAGTAAAAGAAGTGATAGACGAGGGATACATTGCCCGAACGCAATATGCTACCTATGAAACAGACCCGCGTTGGCTAGACCCCGAGCAAAGACCAAGATTTATCAAAGAAAACAGCCTTAGAATTTTACGGCCCTACCAACTAGAAGCCGTCCGCGCTTTACAAAGCTCAGTCAAAACAGGCAACAACCGTTTTCTCTTTGAAATGGCCACCGGCACCGGAAAGACGCTAGTGGCGGCGGCCGTTATCAAGTTATTTTTGCGAAGCGGCAATGCCAGTCGCGTACTTTTCCTAGTCGACCGCCTTGAACTTGAGACTCAAGGCTACCGCAGTATGGTTCGCCACCTCAAAAAAGACTATACTAGTGTTATCTACAAAGAGAACAAAGACGACTGGAAAAAAGCGGAGATTGTTATAAGCACCGTTCAAAGCTTTTTGACTAACAATAAATATCAAAAACTATTCTCGCCAACTGATTTTGACTTAGTTATTTCCGACGAAGCGCACCGCTCCATCAGCGGCAATAGCCGTGCCGTTTTTGAGTTTTTTGTAGGTTATAAACTAGGCCTTACCGCCACCCCTAAAGACTATATTAAAAATCTTGACCCAGCCACAGTTGCACAAAGCGACCCGCGTCAATGGGAACGACGCCAGCTCCTGGACACCTACAAAACCTTCGGTTGCGAGGAAGGCACACCGACCTACCGCTACAGTCTACTCGATGGGGTTCGTGGTGGTTATTTAATCAATCCCATTGTTGCCGATGCCCGCACGAAAATAACTACGCAGTTACTTTCGGATAAAGGCTATGCCATGATGATTGAGAATGAAGACGGGGAATTAGAGGAACAAATTTTTTACCAAAAGGATTTTGAGCGGAAATTCTTTTCCAAAAAAACCAACCGCCAGCTTTGCCTTACTTTTCTGAAGCATGCTCTAAAAGATCCCATCACCGCTGAAATTGGCAAGACAATAATCTTTTGCGTTAGCCAGAACCATGCTCGTAAAATTACCCAGCTTCTTAACGAATACGCCCACAAATTGTTTCCTGGCAAGTACAACTCCGATTTTGCTGTCCAAATCACCTCGGTGATTAGCGAAGCGCAAGGGATGTCTCTTAATTTTGCCAATAACAATCTCAACGGCCATACCAAATGGCTTGATGGATACGACTCCGCCAAAACACGAGTTTGCGTTACCGTAGGGATGATGACCACCGGCTACGATTGTGAGGATATTCTTAATCTTTGCCTAATGCGGCCAATTTTCTCTCCAACTAACTTTATCCAGATGAAGGGGCGGGGAACCCGACCGTACTCTTTCAAATATGAGGTTAAGGAAGATGGGGAAAGGCAAGAGGTCTCCAAACAGAAAGAACATTTCAAGCTTTTTGATTTTTTTGCGAACTGCGAATATTTTGAGGAGAAGTTTAATTACGATGAGGTGCTCAAACTGCCTCAACCAGGAACAGGTATTGGTCCTGACGGGGATGGGCCGGTTGATATTGACGAAATTGTTACCGCCATTCCCGACCCTCTTAAAACCCTAACCCAAACACCCATTGGCCTTAAAGGGATGAAGGTTGACCGCAAACTTTTCGAGTCGTTTGAAGAAAAAGTTAAGAAAAATGATTTTATCCGCCAGAATTACCAAGAAGGTAATATTGACACTGCGGAGAACTACATCAAAGAGGAAATTTTTGATAAGCCTGAAGATTACATTAATCTCGAAAAACTAAGGCAGTCGGTGCGCCTTGACCGTCGTTTAACCTTGCGCGAGGTAATGGATAAAGTATTTGGCTGTCTTGACCGATTCAAAACCAAAGATGAATTGTGCGAAGAAGAATATTCCAAATTCGTCGCCATCCACAAACCAGACAATGAGCATATTGTTGATCTCAAGAATTATTTTAAGGCCTATGTTACCGACCCCGCCATCCGCCAGATTATTGACGACGGCGATTTTACACGACTGGCGACCAATCCCAAACTTTCGATGGAGGAATTGACACAACTTGGAAGGTCATGGATAACTACTGTACCCGAGTATGTTAAAGATTATGTTTCTATAAATAGGTTCCTGTGAGGGAAAAACAAAATTATGCTGGATGCCGAAACTAAACATAAAATCGATAACGCTCGCGATATTTTGGTTGGAAAAGTTCCCGATCCCAAGTCGCAAGTTGATCAAATCACCATCGCTCTGATTTATAAATTTATGGATGATATGGATCAGAAAGCTGAGGAACTTGGCGGTAAGACGAAATTCTTTACTGGCGAATTTGAGAAGTACGCTTGGAGCAAACTGATGGATTCCAAACTCGGCGGCCGCGAGCGTTTGGACCTTTACGGCGAAGGAATCCAGAAGATGAACCAAAACAAAAACATCCCTCAGCTTTTCCGCGATATTTTCAAAGATGCTTTTCTGCCGTACCGGAGTCCCGAAACCCTGAATTTGTTTCTCAAAGAAATAAATAACTTTACCTATGATCACAGCGAACAACTCGGCGATGCTTTTGAATATCTGCTCTCAGTAATGAGTAGTCAAGGCGATGCTGGAATGTTTCGCACCCCGCGCCATATCATCGAGTTTATTGTGGATGTGGTTGATCCAGACAAAGATGACAAGATTTTGGATCCCGCTTGCGGCACGGCCGGCTTTTTAATCACCGCCTACAAGCATATTTTGGGGAAACACACAAACAAAGATAAGTTAACCCCTGACCAGCGGGAACGGCTAACACGCAACCTTGTTGGATATGATATTTCGCCGGATATGGTACGGTTTTCTCTGGTTAATATGTATCTGCACAAATTCCCCACTCCGCAAATTTATGAATATGACACGCTGAGCAGTGAGGAACGCTGGGGTGATCGCTTTGATGTGATTATGGCCAATCCACCTTTTATGACACCAAAGGGTGGCATTATCCCGCACAAGCGCTTTGCTATCTCTGCCAATCGTTCGGAACTGCTTTTTGTAGATTATATCGCCGAGCATCTAACGCCTCACGGTCGCGCCGGCATTATTGTCCCCGAGGGAATTATTTTTAAATCTTCCAACGCCTACAAAGACCTGCGCAAGATGCTAGTTGAGGATGGGTATCTCTGGGCAGTAGCTTCTCTGCCCGCTGGAGTTTTCAACCCCTATGCTGGTGTTAAAACCAGTATTTTATTTCTTGATAAAGATATCGCTAAAAGCGTTAAGCATATCTTATTTGTGAAGATTGATAGCGATGGCTTTGATCTTGGTGCCCAGCGTCGACCGGTTGCATCAGATGATTTACTAATAGCAACAGAGGCACTGGTTGAATATAGAAAACATGTTTTAAGCGGCGGGAAATTAGCAAAAACAGGTTGGCCAAGTATTGCGGCAGTAGATACAAATCCGCTTTGCCAATTTGTTTCAAAAAAAGAACTCGCCAAAAACGATGACTACAACCTTTCCGGTAACCGCTATAAAGAGGTTGTAACCCACACCAACCAAAAATGGCCGATGGTGGGGTTGGAAGAGGTTTGTGAAACAGTAACACCATCAGGTAAGTTAAAAAAAGACGACTACCAGCAGGGTGGTAAATATCCAATTATTGATCAATCCCAAGAAGAGATAGCTGGCTGGTCAGATAACATCGCCGTCGTTACATCGGCTGGTGAACCCGTGGTGGTTTTTGGTGATCATACCTGTGCTGTCAAGTATGTGGAAAAGCCGTTTATTCAGGGTGCTGACGGTATCAAGATATTAAGAACTTCAAGCAGACTGCTGCCGAAGTATTTGTTCTACTTGCTGAAAGTTAGACCGATCGGGCCGGACGGGTACAAACGGCACTTTTCAAAACTCAAAAGGCGAAAAATCCCCCTCCCACCCCTCGAAGTCCAAAAGCAGATTGTAGAGGAGCTGGACGGCTACCAAAAAATCATCAACGGCGCCAAGCAGGTAGTCGAAAACTGGAAACCCCAAATCAGAATTAACCCTGATTGGGAGATGGTGGAGTTGGGCGCGGTTGCCAAAACATTTACTGACGGAAATTGGATAGAAAGCAAAGATCAATCAGCCAGTGGGTTTAGACTTATTCAAACAGGTAACATCAGAATTGGTGAGTATCTGGATAAAGCAGATAAAGCACGGTTTATTTCGGAGGATACATTCAAGCGATTGAAATGCACAGAAGTTTTCGAAGGCGATATCCTCATTTCTAGATTACCTGATCCTGTTGGCAGGGCTTGTTTAGTCCCAAACCTAGAAACGCGAACAATAACTGCTGTGGATTGCACAGTTGTAAGATTTAATGCAGAAAAGATTAGCCCGAACTTTTTTATTTTTTATTCCGCGAGCACTGAATACTTTGTGACTTTAGATCAATTCTTGACCGGCTCTAGCAGGCAGAGAATAAGCAGATCAAATCTTGCGAAGGTGAAAATCCGCCTCCCACCCCTCGAAACCCAAAAACAAATCGTCGCCCAAATCGAAGCCGAAAAAGCCCTCGTCGATTCCAACAAAGAACTAATCACCCTCTACGAGCAGAAGATTAAAGATAAAGTCGAGGAGGTGTGGGGGAAATGAGTGAATATTTAACTAATCTGAACGCCTTCAAAGAACTTATTGAAAGTTACACAATTGCGGATTTAAAATCAATGATTTATGAGATAGAGGAAAAATCTTCTGGAGGTTGTTGTTACCCGGCTGTTCAAACATTATTTTCACTTATGGAATTGATTGGAAAGCTTATTACTCCAAACATCACGGAAGAAGATGCATTTGTCACTACTTTTATAAAATTGGGTGATAAATATAACGATCCCGTCATGGCAGCTAGACTGTATAACGACTTTCGTCATGGTATTGCCCACAATTCTTTAGCAAAGGGCGGAGTTAAAGTCAACAAGAAGCCTAGAGCGGAAGACAATAATTTCCATCTTTCTGATGATGGTCAAAATCTAAATGTTCTGATCCTGTTCGAGGATTTTGAACCATTTTTTCGTGACACTTTTGGCAAACAGCTACAACAGGACAATTACATAGCAGAGTATGCGGGTCGCCTGAGAGACGTATTTAGTGAGTTGAATATTAATTGGTTGAAAACTACGCAACAGTGGGGCGGGTTGGATATTTCTGCTAACTACACCAGAACAGACGTGCCACCTTCTGGAACCAGATTACCTCTAACACCACAATCAACCGCTCCGACTACTAAGCTAAAGCTAAAACCGCCCCTAGAAACAAAGGGGAAAATGGAAGAAGTGATCGAGAAAGGTAGTAACTATGTGCAATAATACACAGCTTCTCCTTTCCTTGATAAGTGGATTACTAGGGTCAATTATTGGTTCGCTAACCACATGGTTTGTATCTAAAAGCGGAATAAAGAAGGCTTTTACGAGCTCTCTTGATCTCGATAGCAAAAAGAGAGAGCGGGATAAGGAACGGGAAGCCGAGTTGGCTTTAGACTCTTTTCGTGCGGAGGCGAAGGAAAACCTAGAAAGTCTCAATATCTGGGGTACACACAGGGGCAAATTCCGCTTTAATGTGTATTCATGGAATACACACAAACCACTTATTAAGTTACTTAAGCCGTGTACTCAAAAAAGTTTATTAGAAACCTATTCGAAAATGAACAGATTTAATACACTAATAGACTACGATCTCAGGGTTCCACACGGACTTGGCTCAAAAGATGCGGAAATTGAACGACAGGCGGAGAATATCAGGAAATCACTGGAGGAGTTGCTGGGGGTCATAGGGGGGACGGATGAACCTCACCCCGGAGGAGATAGCGGCTGTGTAGGGTAATTGAAAATACGAAGGGACCGTCCCTCCATATGGCTATGCACCAGCCCAAAATGGCCCTGCTC